>NZ_JAJDMK010000051.1:0-17137 GCF_020593575.1 Holdemanella sp. DFI.5.55 | reverse complement strand
AATATTTTTAGAATATGAGTGTAATTTTGTCTTGACAAAGGTCACTTCATAACAGGTGATAAGAATGCTAACGAAAAGGCAAATTGAAATAATAAAAGAATTAAATGATAAGAATAAACTTACTGCACAAAATTTAGCATCATCTTTACATGTTTCTACAAAAACGATTCGAAATGATATTCATGCGATAAATGCTATGTATCCAAATAGTATTGAAGCTATGCAGGCTTCAGGTTTTAAATTGACAAATAATGAAATTTTTGCTCTTATAAAAAAAACAAAACTTAATTCAAATAATACTGATATCGAATTTTTGGTATTAAAACATTTAATGGCTCGAACTAGTACTTACATTGACGATTTATCCGATGATTTGTTTATTAGTAGTACTTCGCTTTTAAAAATAATAAAAAAAATAAATAATTTGTTGGAAAAACAAGATTTTAATTTATCAATCATAAGGAGAGATAACAAGCTTTATTTAATAGGAAGTGAAGAGGAAAAAAGAAAAGCAATCTCATTCACAATATCTCATGAATTCACATCAAATGTTTTAAATATTAATGATTACGCGAATTTTTTTCAAGGTTTAAATTTAACTTTGCTGAAACAAAAGACAATTGGATATCTTAATGAAAAAAACATCAAAATGAGAGATATTGAATTGATTAGCTTTTTATTGCACGTAGCAATTATGATAGATCGTATAAAAAATATGCATAATGTTGTATATGATAATTACAATAATATAGACTCATATTTTATAGATTTAGCAAATGGATATCTACGCTTGTTGCAGCAAATTAGTGATGTTGCATTTAATGACAGTGAGATTAATTATTTGGCTACTTTATTTGCTGGTAAGGTAGATATTAATACAAATAAAAATACGGATAAAATTAAAATGTTAATTGATTTTATGTTAAAAGATATAAATGAAATGTATGGTATAGATTTTCAATCAGATGAACAGTTAAAAGATAATTTGATTGCACATCTAATTGGTTTACAAAATAGAATTAAATATAATACTTTTTTAAGGAATCCTATGATAGAAGATATAAAACGTAGGTTTCCTATATTATTTGATATTAGTGTCTATATGGCGGATCAAATCCAAAGTTTTTATTATGTTCGTCTATATGAGGAAGAAATAAGTTATCTTACACTTCATTTAATGGGGTCTTTGGAACGTAACGGAGAAAGAGAAAGCAAAAATATTGTTATCATCTCACCTGTAGGTAAATCAGGTATGCAGTATTTTAATAGAAGACTTAATCATTTGCATCAATATGACGTTTATATTAAATCCATATTATCGTGTTTCGAATATGATAAAGTTCAACTTTATCGTCCAGATTTAGTAATTAGTTTTGATGACTCTATTAAAATTAAGGAGTATCCGATTTACTACGTCAAGAATCTTTTAAATGATGAAGATGTTGAAAATATTTATAATATGTTACACCAAAATCATAAAGGAAATAAATGTTCGGACTTTTTTGAGGAAGAATTGTTTTTTTCTAAAGAGAATTTTGACTCAAAAGAAATGGTTATTCACTTTCTTAGTGATAAATTAGTCGAGAAGGGCTATGCAGACAAAAAATTTGAATCTTTAGTGTTAAATCGTGAAATAATGGCTCCAACAGCGTATGGTAATTTATTTGCGATGCCTCATCCGATAAAAAAAGAAGGAATTGAAAATAAGATTGCTGTTTGTTCGTTGAATAAAAGTATAAATTGGGATGATAAAAAAGTTAGACTGATATTTTTAATTTGCTTAAATAAAGATAGCCAAGAATCTGGTTTTGATGAACTGTTTGATCGAATTGTTAGTATATTGGATAATCCTGAAAAAGCAGAGGCTTTAATAAAAGAGGATAACTATTCAAAGTTCTTAAATCTTTTCTTTGAATACTAAAATTATTTTTGTTTTTAACAACTGTACAACACAAATGAGCGCGAATCCTTAATCTGACGCAATAAATTTGGATGGGGTTAGGTGAATTTGCTCTCCAAGAAATTAAAGGGGCGGCATATACCTTAAAACGGTTTGTAGCTGAGATTAGGCTTGGACAACATTTTGTTGTCCGAGCCCTTTTTTCAGCCATTTTAATGCTTCCAACATCCTTGTCGATTTCAAAACCGATGCCTTTTCTAAGATCAGCATACACCCGTTTCTGAATCGCTCCTAGCTTTGATAGCCCCTGGTTGCTTTCGTAACCAATTTGATGATTGCGATATGATTCTGCAACAATGCATTGTTGATTCTTTTTTGTTCTACAGTAATTTCTCCTGTGTCTTTTGAAACTATACAACAGTAATTAAAGGCTTGTTTCAAAACAAAATAATCCGAGTTTCATTCATGTAATCCTGGAAGACGTTTATATCTGAATGAAGAACATAAATGTACAACAACAATCTCATAATTCTATAATATCGTCTATTAATCCTCTTGAAAATCAACAAGTGCATAGCTACAGGTGCCAAAAAGGCATCAAAATACTTTGGAGTGATTTTTTTGTTGCCTAGTACTGTGCCCTATGTAATCTTAAAGTGGATCTAAACCCCAACTATTTTTATATAGTCCTTAATCTAAAGGATAAACGTTCTTTTTTTGTTACGAAATTGTATATGTATTTGTGATTTGAAAATAAGTTTATTGAACATGTAGATGTTATTTAGCAAAATTTTGTTTGAGTTATAAAGGAAAATTGAATTTAAATGATTTGGATTTTGGTGTGTTAGATATAGTACTTTTATGAATTGTTAAGCGAATGTATTTTCCATTTATAAGTGGAAAATCTAGTTTTTACCAATTGTAAAATTAGTTTTACAATTTTAGAGTGTAAAGAAAGGATTTATAGACATGGATATGGAAATAAGCTGTATGCAAATGATTTTGCATAGTGGAAATTCTCGTGGTGATTCTAGTGAAGCTATTGAATGTTTGAAAGAAAAACAATTTGATAAAGCAACGGAATTATTAGAAAATGCTAAATCAGAATTATTGTTAGCACAAAAAACTCACGCAGAATTGTTAAGAACAATGACGAACGATGAAGCAATTCCTATGAATTTATTATTGGTGCATGCGGAGGATCATGTGGCAAGTTCGGAAGTGGTTTTGACTATGGCAAATGAATTGTTTGTAGTTTACTCAATTTTGAATGAAGGAAAGGTGTATTAGAATATGGGACTAAAAAAAGATTTCCTTTGGGGTAGTGCAACCGCTTCTTATCAGTGTGAAGGTGCAGTAAATGTAGGTGGAAGGGTTCCAAGCATGTGGGACACATATTTGCATGATGGCGGATATGAAACTGGTGATGTGGCAAGTGATTTTTACCATCATTATAAAGAAGATATAAAAATGATGGCTGAAGGTGGCCAAAACACATTACGTCTATCATTGGCATGGCCAAGAATAATCAAAAACATCAAGGGAGAAATCAATGAAGAAGGTGTTGAATTTTATCGGGATGTTTTAAAAACTTGCCAACAATATGGAATTACACCATTTGTAACAATTTATCATTGGGATTTACCCCAATATTTAGAAGAAAAAGGTGGTTGGCTAAATGAAGAAACATGTTATGCATTTGAACAATATGCAAAAGTATGTTTTGAAAAGTTTGGTGATTTGATTGAATATTGGGTAACGTTTAATGAACCTAAATGGTTTACTTTTAATGGCTATATGGTTGGAAACTATCCTCCAGGACATCATAGTGCTCAAGAAATGATTATTGCCGCATATCATGTTATGTATGCAAGTGCACTGGGAGTTCGAGCTTTTAAAGAAGGCCATTATAAAGGTATGATTGGTATCGTTCATAGCTTTGGACCTGTAGATGGAATTGATGATACTTTGGCAACAAAAATAGCTATGCGATTTGCAGATAACTATGCAAATAATTGGATTTTAGATACTGCAGCTAAGGGTGTAATACCATTCGATTTATTATGTGTTTTATCTCAAAATTATGATTTGTCGTGTATTAAAAATGAACATTTGCCAATTATTAAAAATTATACGGTAGATTTCTTGGGATTAAATTATTATTCACGTGTATGGGTAAAGCCATATAGTGGAGGAGAGACTCAATTAGTTGTTAATAACAGTGGTAAAGACTTTAAAGGAGAAAGTAAGATTGTTATTAAAGGATGGTTTGAACAGATTATGAATAATCCGGATGCTATCTATACTGAATGGGATGTAGAAATATATCCACAAGGTTTACAGAAGGGCTTAAAACAAGTATGGGAAAAATATCATTTACCTATTTTTATCACTGAAAATGGTGTTGGGGTAAGAGAAGATATCACTGTAAATCAAGTAGAAGATGACTATCGTATTTCATTCATGAATGACCATATTAGTGCGATTATGAATGCAGTTGATGCCGGTGTGGATGTTCGTGGATATTATGCATGGAGTACGTTTGATTTGTATTCTTGGAAAAATGGTGTTGAAAAACGCTATGGCTTGGTAGGTATTGACTTTGATGATAAGGAATTAAAACGTAAACCTAAGAAAAGTTATTATTGGTACAAATCTATTGCTGAAAGTAATGGAGAGAAAATACAAAGAAAGAATTGGTAAAAAAATGAAGGTAATGTTAGTTTGTAATGCTGGAATGTCCACAGGGATTCTAGCTAAAAAAATTGAAGAAGCGAGTGATGGTAAACTTGAATGTAAAGCATATGGAGAAGCTGAATATCTTGACCATATTAAAGAAGGCTATGAATTATTGTTGATTGGTCCACAAATTCGTCATCTAAAAAAACAGATTGAAGAATCCGTATCCATTCCAGTCGATACTATTGCTCCACAATATTATGGAATGATGAATGGTAAAGGTGTTTTTAAAGAAATAGAAAAAAAGTATAACTTGTAAACATTGCAAAAGGAGAAGATATTTATATGATGGAAAATTTCACAACTTTTCTAGAAGAGAAGTTAATGCCAATTGCTACTAAATTCTCGACTCAGAGACATTTAAAAGCAATTCGTGACGCGTTTATTTGTATTATGCCAATTACATTGGCAGGTGGTATTGTATCGGTTATTAGTGCAGCTCCAGCTCCAGAAGGAACAACAAATGGTTTTCTTCTAGCATGGGCAGGTTTTGTAAGTAATAACAATATGATTTTATCTTGGGTCAATGCTATTACAATGGGAGCTATGTCATTGTATGTAACAATTGCATTAACTTCTTTTTTAGCTAAATCTTATAAATTAGATAATTTATTACCTATTTTATTATCTTTGTGTGGATTTGTTCTTACTTGTGTCGCACCCATAAAATTAGCTTTTGATGGTAAAACAACCGAAATATCTTATTTGGATGGTAAAGGAATTTTAGCAGCTATTTTTATTTCGATTTTAACTGTGGAACTATATCGTATAATGCGTGAAAAGAATTTTGGACGCATTAAATTACCGGATTCTGTCCCTGATTCACTTTCTGAAACATTTGCTTCATTATGTCCTGGAATTGTCTTAATCGCTCTTTATTCAGTTTTATTTATTATATTCTTTAACATGAAAACTACATTACCTGGTTGGGTATATACAAAACTTGCACCAGCATTTACAGTAGCAGATAGTATGCCTTTTGTAGTTATCATGACAGCAATTGTACAATTGTTCTGGTTCTTTGGGGTTCACGATGCAGCTTTCTCTGGAATTTTAGCACCTATTCGTGAAAGTGGACTATCTGTTAATGCTGCAGCTAAGTTAGCAGGACATGCAATGCCTCGTACATTTACAACTCCATTTTGGGTATATTTCTGTATTATAGGAGGATGTGGATCAGTACTTGCTTTAGCAATTTTACTTTGTAAATCTAAATCTAAACAATTAAAAACGGTCGGACGTGTTGGCCTAATTCCAGCATTTTTCAATATCTCAGAGCCAATCATTTTTGGAGTTCCATTAATGTTAAATCCAATTTTCTTTATTCCATTTATCTTAACTTCAACATTAAATTGCTTTATCGCATATTTATGTACTAATTTAGGTATAATTGGAAAATCATTCGCAATGTTATCATGGAATATGCCTTCTGTATTTGGAGCATTTTTATCAACAATGGATATTAAGGCTTTGATTCTTGTTGTAGCGTTAATCGTATTAGATGGAGTTATTTATTATCCATTCTTAAAAGTTCAAGAAAAAGAATTGCTTGAAGTCGAAGAAGAAGAATGATATTAATTAAGGCGCTATTATGCGCCTTAATTTATTTAGAGGAGGAAATTATGTCAACAGCACACAATAACGCAAATAGAGAAGATGTCGCGAAAGTTGTTTTAATGCCAGGCGATCCTTTAAGAGCCAAATTGATTGCCGAAAATTTTTTAAAGGATGCCGTATTATTTAATGATGTACGAGGTATGCTTGGATATACAGGTACTTATAAAGGAAAAAGAGTTTCTGTCATGGGAAGTGGTATGGGTATGGCCAGCATGGGGATTTATTCGTATGAACTTTTTAAATTCTATGATGTAGATGCCATTATACGAGTTGGTAGTACAGGAAGTTATTCTGAAAAATTACCAATGAAGTCTGTTGCTTTAGTCAAAGGAAGCTATTCAGAATCTACCTATGCCTTAGCACAAAGTGGTGATACAGATACAATGCAATATCCAGATGAAGATTTAAATAAGTTGATTGAAAGTGTAAGTCAAGAAGTTTCAATTCCTGTTGTAAAGACAAATACACATTCTAGTGATGTTTTCTACTATGAAGGGGATTTGGAACAACCAGAAAAAATGGTTGAAGAGCAAGATGCACTTTGTGTCGAAATGGAGAGTTTTTCCCTATTCCACAATGCTAAGGTATTGAATAAAAAGGCAGCTTGTTTATTAACTGTATCTGATTCTTTATGTACACATGAACATTTAAGTACTGAAGAAAGACAAACATCTTTTAATGAAATGATTACCCTTGCCTTAGAAAGTGCAATTCGTTTATGAAATACAAAAAAATAGTTTGTGTCGTTATTGATTCTTTTGGGATTGGACAAGCTACAGATACCAAAGAATTTGATGATGTAGGTGCCGATACTTTTGGACATATCCTAGAATATCGCCCGGATTTAAAGATAGATAATCTATATCAATTAGGTTTAGGAAATCTTCATTCGAGTGGTAAAGCTTTACAATCAAAAGGCTATGCTTGTAAGATGCATGAGGCGAGTTGTTCCAAAGATACAATGACTGGTCATTGGGAAATGATGGGAATTCATACGACAAAACCTTTTAAAACATTCACTGAAAATGGTTTTCCTGATGAATTGGTTCAGGAATTAGAAAGATTAACTGGCCATGTCTTTATTGGAAATAAAAGTGCAAGTGGAACGGAAATCTTAGATGAATTGGCCATGGAAGAAATTCAATCGGGTGGAAAGAAATTGATACTTTATACATCTGCTGATAGTGTTCTACAAATTTGTGGACATGAAGAAGTGACTGGATTAGATGAGCTATATCGTGTATGTCAGATTGCTCGAGAAATAACTTTAAAACCAGAATACAAGGTAGGAAGAGTCATTGCCCGCCCTTATGTAGGAGATTCGGTGGGTCACTTTACACGCACTAGCAACCGTCATGATTATGCGTTGTCTCCATCGAGTAAAACCGTTTTAGATGTGTTAAAATCTCATTCATTGGATGTGATTAGCATTGGTAAGATTTCTGATATTTTTAATGGACAGGGAATCACAAAAAGCATTCATTCGACTTCGAGTCATGAGGGTATGCTTCAAACTATTGAAGAAATGAAAAAAGATTTTACAGGTTTATTATTTACGAACCTTGTGGATTTTGATGCCAAGTGGGGCCATCGAAGAAATGTTTCTGGATATGCTGATGAGCTTGAAAATTTTGATCTTTTATTAGGACAGCTACTTGGTGTTATTGATTCAGATACAATGTTGATCATTACGGCCGATCATGGAAATGATCCAACCTATAAAGGAACGGATCATACTCGAGAGTGTGTACCATGTTTAATGTATTCACCTAGTATGAAAGAACATGGAATATTGGACGATTCAAGTTCGTTTGGGGTTCTTGGTGCAAGTGTTTTAGATAACTTTGATTTATCAAAACCATCTGATCTGATTGGTGAGTCTATTCTTGATTTGATAAAATAGAAAAAATATATTAACTTATTTTAGCATTTATTTTCGTTTTGGTATCCCCTATGAAACTGCCAAAACATAGGGGAGGTAATTTTTATGAACAAAATGGAACATATGGAAATCAAACAATTGGTGGTTTCTATGAGTTTGCCCATCATCATTTCGATGGTGATCCAGGCTTTATATAATATTGTCGACAGTATCTTTGTCGCAAAGGTATCGAGTGATGCACTAACCGCTGTATCTTTATGTTATCCGGTACAAACCATTATGATTGCGATTGCATGTGGTACAGCCGTTGGCTTTAATACATTGCTTGCACGATACTTAGGCGAAAAGAAATTTGATTATGCGAATAATACAATGATGCATGGAATCTTGTTAGGACTTGTGAATGGACTTGTCTTTTTAGTTTTGGGTTTACTTTTTTCTAATGTATTCTTATCTTTGTTTACATCTGATCAAAATGTAATTCCATTAGCCAATACGTATATTCGTATATGTACGATGTTTTCATTTAGTGTCTTTGTACAAATCATTTTCGAAAGAATTATGCAGGCAACAGGAAATGCCATTTATAACATGGTTATGCAAGGAGCAGGAGCCATTATTAATATTATTCTAGATCCAATCTTGATCTTTGGATGGTTTGGTCTACCTGAAATGGGTGTAGCCGGAGCTGCCATTGCGACCGTTATTGGACAGTTTTGTGCCATGCTTATTGGATATGTAATTACGAAGGTAAAAATAAAAGAATTGGATATCCATATGCGTAATTTTTCCTTTTCTACACCTATTCTTTGTAAAATCTATAAAGTAGGAGTTCCTGCCATCTTAATGCAGTCTGTATTAAGTTTTATGACTGTTTTTATGAATATGATTCTAGCACCAATCTCAGCTATGGCGATTACTGTCTTTAGTGTTTACTATAAATTACAGAATTTCTTGAATATGGCAGTGCTTGGAATCACCAATGCCTTGATTCCAATTGTTGCCTATAATAATGGGGCTAACAGAAAAGATCGAGCAATTGAAGCTATACAATTTTCTATGATTTTATCGATTTTTATTATGGCTGTAGGAACAATTGTATTTCAATTATTCCCTAAACAATTATTAGCCATGTTTAGTGCGAATGACCAGATGTATGGATTAGGAATACCCGCATTAAAAATCATTAGCTTAAGCTTTGTGTTTGCCGGTATCAGTATGGTACTATGTGCTGCCTTCCAGGCTTTAAATAAGGCAAATACTTCATTAGTGATCACTTTGGCTAGACAATTAGTCATTTTGATCCCATTGACATATGGCTTAATGAAGTGTTTTGGCATTCATGTAGGTTGGTATGCCTTTGTTGTTACGGAATTTATATGTACCATGTATTCATTATTTGAATGGAGAAAAATGAAAAGGTAGCATTCGCTACCTTTTTGCGTATTTAAATGTATACATACATATGGATGTGGCAATGGCCACGTTTAAACTTTCGAAAGTTTCCATTTCAATTTTGACAATATGATTACTTAAATCAATCAATTCCTTGCGCACACCCTGTCCTTCATTACCAACTAGAATTGCGTATTTTTTACTTGGATTAATATCTTGAAGATTCTTGTGATTATCATGTAGAGCTGTGGCATACACTTCAATATTTCTTTCTTGAAGCTTTTTAATTTTTTCTACTAAATCCGTTTGGATAACAGGAATATAGAAAAGGGCTCCTTGACTGGACTGAATCGTTTTTGGGTTGTAGATATCGGCACAACCCTTTGACATATAAATAGAGTCAATGCCAAAAGAATGAGCGGTTCTTAAAATCGTACCTACATTTCCTGGATCTTGTACATTATCTAGTAATAGAATATTTTCTTCTTTTTCTGGCTTTAAGTTTAGTTTTTTACATAAACCAATCATCTTTGAATTTGAATTCTGGTTTGACAATTTGTTTAATACTTGTTGCGTTACGGTTTCATAGTTAAACTCTATTGGACATTCGAGTCCTTCAAGGATAAATAATTCTTGTAGAGCATTTGCGTTAAATGCTTCTTTAATCATATGTTCGCCTTCGACGAGAAATAAATTTGTCTTATCTCTTTCTTTTTTTTGAATCAGTTTGGCGTATTCTTTTATTTTCTTATTGTTTATTGATTGAATCATAAGAAAATATTACCATACTTCGGCTTGAAAAAAAACATGGACTTCGATATAATTTGAAATGTTAAAGCAATGAGAAGACATAGTAACTATTTAACGCTTAGATCAGAGAGTAAACCGATTGGTGAAAGGTTTATATGAGTAGGGATAGTGAATTCACCTTTGAGCAAGAGTTAAAACCTCTTCCGTTTCATACGGTTATCATGGTTAATTAAGTGTGTCTATCAAGACGAAGCAAGATGGTAACGCGGCAGTAGTCGTTCTTGCGTCGTCTTTTTTTTGTTTTTAGGGAAAGGAAGAACAACATGAAAACAATCGAAGAGCTTTTGCAGGAAGCTACACAAAAAATTCAAGATGTCAAAGATTCATCTTCATTGAATGATTTACGTGTCTTGTATCTAGGTAAAAAAGGACCTGTTCAAGAGTTGATGAAGGGTATGAAAGATTTGTCGAAAGAAGAAAAACCTATCTTTGGACAAAAGGTCAACCAGTTGAAACAAGATCTTTCTAAGATGATTGAAGAAAAGAAAGAACAATTGGCAGCTTTAGAAATGCAAAAAAAGATCGAATCTGAAAAAATCGATATTACATTACCTGGTCGTAAACCAGAATTAGGGAATGCGCACCCATTAAATTTGGTACGCCAAGAATTGGAAGATTTATTCATTGGTTTAGGTTACCAAGTTATTGAAGGTGACGATATTGTGGATGATGAATATTGTTTTGAAAGAGCTAATATTCCTAAAGATCACCCAGCACGTGATATGCAGGACTCTTTATATATTGATCCAAATCGTTTATTGAGAACACATACTACGGCCATTCAGATGGTTGTATTAGAAGAAAGTGCACCAAATCTTCCAATCAAAGTCGTATGTCCAGGTAAGGTATATCGCCGTGATGATGATGATGCGACTCACTCTCACCAGTTCATGCAGATGGAAGGATTGGTTATCGGTGAAAAGGTCACTTTAGCGGACTTAAAGGGAACTTTAGAATTTATGGCCAGAAAGTTATTTGGTCAAGATCGCCAGATTCGTTTTAGACCTAGTTATTTCCCATTTACAGAACCAAGTGTAGAAGTGGATGTTTCTTGTCACATTTGTAATGGAAAAGGATGTCCAACATGTAAAGGTACTGGATGGATTGAAATTCTAGGTGCTGGAGAAGTACATCCTAACGTATTAAAAATGGCTGGTTATGATCCAGAAAAATGTAGTGGTTTTGCGTTCGGTGTAGGTGTTGAGCGTGTTGCGATGTTGAAATATGGTATTGATGATATTCGTCATTTCTATACAAATGATAAACGATTCAATTCTACATTCAAACGTTATGAGTAGGAGGATTTAAATATGCGTATTTCAAGAAAATGGTTTAATCAATTTATGGATGTACAAGATCTTTCTATTGAAGAAATGGCAAAACGTATTACAGATGCGGGTTTTGAAGTAGAAGGTATTGAACATTTATCGCAAGGAACAAATTTAGTGATTGGTCACGTTGAAACTTGTACGGAACACCCAGACAGTGATCACTTGCACTGTACAACTGTCAATGTAGGAAATGAAGTTGTCAATATTGTGTGTGGCGCACCCAATGTGGCTGCAGGACAAAATGTAATTGTTGCACTACCAGGTGCTGTTTTACCTGGTGGAGAAATCAAGAATGGTGTGATTCGTGGCGTTGAAAGTAATGGTATGATTTGTTCATTACTAGAACTTGGTGTAGATCCAGCTAGTTTAAATGAAGATCAAAAGAGTGGTATTGAAGTATTACCTGCTGATGCGCCTGTAGGAAATACAGATCCACTTGGCTATTTAGGTTTAGATGATGAAGTGTTAGATATTGGTTTAACGCCAAATCGTAATGATTGTTTAGCTGCATTTAATATGGCAAAAGAAGCGGGGGCCATCTTAAATCGTGAAGTTAAACTTCCAAATTATGAAGGTGTTAGTGATGTAGGTACACCTAGTAACTTGCATGTTGAAAGTACAACATCAAAATGTCCATTATTCTATGGCAAAGTTATTAATCATTTAACAATCAAGGAAAGTCCAAAATGGATGAAAGAATTATTGGCGGCTAGTGGTGTAAAATCAATTAATAATATTGTCGATATTTCAAATATCGTTATGTTAGAAACAGGGCAACCAATGCACTTCTATGATGCGAAATCTTTGCCAAGTCAAAG
The DNA here is from genome assembly GCF_020593575.1 of Holdemanella sp. DFI.5.55. Taxonomy (NCBI): domain Bacteria; kingdom Bacillati; phylum Bacillota; class Erysipelotrichia; order Erysipelotrichales; family Erysipelotrichaceae; genus Holdemanella; species Holdemanella sp. DFI.5.55. The sequence goes on along the minus strand of NZ_JAJDMK010000051.1, from coordinate 4,645 downwards.
TATTGTCGTAGCCGATGGCTTTGATGAAGAATATACAGCCTTAGATGGTGTGACTTATAAATTACAACCAGAAGATATCGTCATCACAAATCAAGGTAAACCAATCGGTATTGCCGGTGTTATGGGTGGAGATGATTCTAAGATTTTAGATACAACGGATTCAATTATTATTGAATGTGCAATTTTCGATCATGTTGCGATTCGTAATACAGCACGCCGATTAAATTTATCAACGGATGCGAGTGTTCGTTACCAAAAAGGTATTGAGCCATTAGCTAGTAAAAAAGCATTGGATCGTGCCGTTCAATTGTTGATTGAATATGCGGATGCGACAGGTATTGAAGAAACAGTTCAATATGGACAGGTTCCTTATGAACCAAAATCAATTTCTTGCACTTTAGAAGCTATTAATAATCGTTTAGGCACTGACTTTAACTTAGATGAAGTTGTCGATGTATTTGCACGTTTAGACTTTGAACCTGAAGTAACTAATGATTTGATTACTTGCCACATTCCAAGTTCAAGAACCGATATGGAAGGTATGGCCGATCTAAGTGAAGAAGTTATTCGTATGTTAGGTTATGATCGTTTGCCAAGTACGCTTCCAGTTATGCCAATGACAGAAGGTAAATTAACGTATAAACAACAATTGACTCGTCAAGCACGTCAATTCTTATGTAGTCAAGGTTTACAAGATTGTTTAACGTATACTTTGGTTAGTACAGAAAAGAAAGACAATGCGATTTTTAATAATGATGAAGCAATCGAACTAGCTAGTCCTATGAGTGAAGAGCGTCGCTACATTCGTACAAGTATTTTGCCAAGCTTATTAGATGTTGTTTCTTATAACCGTGCTCGTAATATCAAAGATATCAATGTCTTTGAATTGAGTGATGTAGCTGGTGTAAGTGGTGCTAAAATGCATTTAGCTATTGCCATGAGTGGAAATTTACAACAAACTCGTTGGACAAGTGATGTAACACCAAGCGATTTCTACACATTAAAAGGTTTAGTAGAAGCTTTCTTTGAACAAATTGGTATTGCAGCTCAAAGAATTTCATTTGTAGAAAATGATATGGATACAACACACTTCCACCCATATCGCAGTGCTAAGATCATGTTAGGAAAAGATTGTGTTGGATTATTAGGTGATATTCATCCTCAATATGGTAAGAATATTGTGATGGCTGAACTTGATTTTGATGCGTTGATCGATGTGAAGAAATCCAAAATCAAATTCACTCCAGTTTCAAAATATCCAAGTGTATCTCGTGACTTGGCATTCGTTTTAGATCGTACAATGCCGGTACAAAAGGTAGTGGACACAATTAATAAACAGGGTCGTTTAAATAAAGAAATGATCATTCGTGATGTAGAAGTATTTGATGTTTATGAAGGTGAACACGTAAATAAAGATGAAAAATCTGTTGCGTTATCGATCACATTCCAGTCGGATTCTCATACATTAAAAGATGAAGAAATCAATCAAGTGTTTGAAGCTATCCTTGAACATATTCAAAAAGATTGCAACGCAACACTTCGTAGTTAAGAGATGTTTTTGACATCTCTTTTCTTTTGTCTACGAAATCTTGTAAAGGGCTTACAAAAAGATTAAAATAAGATATATAAGGAGTTTTTTCTATGCAAAAATATATTTTAGCAATCGACCACGGAACAACAAGTACGCGTGCCGTTTTATTTGATAAAGCAGCCAATGTGGTTGAGATTGCCCAAAAAGAAACGACAATATCCTACCCGCATCCAGGATGGGTAGAACAAGATGCCAATGAGATTTGGTTGGCGTGTTTGGCCGTGATGAGCGAAGTCATCTTAAAAAGTAAGATCCGTCCAGAACAAGTAGCCGCGATTGGAATAAGTAATCAGCGTGAAACAAGTGTTTTATGGGATGCATCAACAGGGCTTCCAGTAAATCCTGCCATTGTATGGCAGTCTAAACAGACAAAGAGTATTTGTGATAGTTGGAAGGAAAAAGGGTATGAAGATGTTGTGAAGGCGAAAACGGGCCTTCGTATTGATCCTTATTTTTCAGCGAGTAAGATTCGCTTTATTTTTGATCAAAATCCAGCTGTCTATGAAAAGGCAAAAAAAGGCGAAGTGTTATTTGGAACAATGGATAGCTGGATCGTATGGAAGTTATCGGGTTCCTTAACGCATATTACGGATGTATCGAATGCGAGTCGTACTCTATTGTTTAATATTCATACGTTATCTTGGGATGAAGAATTATTAGAAATGTTTGATATTCCTAGACAAATCTTACCGGAAGTCAAACCGACATCCTATGTGTATTGTAAGACAGCTTCGTATCATTTTTTTGGTCAAGAAGTTCCAATTTGTTCCGTTGTAGGTGATCAGCAGGCGGCTTTATTTGGTCAAGGCTGCTTTAGTGCGGGTGGCATTAAGAATACATATGGAACAGGTGGTTTCATGTTGATGAATACGGGCGATAAAATCGTCGAATCAAAGAATGGTTTATTGTCGACGGTCGCTTGGCAAATTGGTAATCAAGTCAATTATGCTTTAGAAGGAAGTATTTTTGTTTCAGGTAGTTTAATGAAGTGGCTTCGTGATCAGTTGCAGTTATTTGAAAATACAAAAGATACGCAGGGCATGGCAGAAAGTGTTGAAAATACAAATGGTGTCTATATTGTACCGGCCTTTGTAGGGTTGGGGGCTCCATATTGGGATGATGCTTGTCAGGCAACTATTGTTGGTTTAACTTTTGGAGCCAATAAAAATCATATTGTTCGCGCAGCCTTGGAATCTATGGCCTATCAGTCAAAAGATGTGTTAGAGGCAATGAAGCAAGACAGCCAAATTGAGATTTCATCGTTGAAGGTGGATGGTGGAGCTGCTGCCAATAATTTCTTGTTGCAGTTCCAGAGTGATTTACTTCAAATGCCTGTTCAACGTTTTAAGACCAATGAATTAACCGCTTTAGGTGCAGCTTATTTGGCAGGACTTTCTTGTGGGTATTGGACACAAGATGAGCTTGGGGTAGATCTTCAAAAAGAGTTTGTGCCTAAAAAGAGTGATGAAGAAATGGATAGCTTGTATACAAACTGGAAAAAGGCGGTAAAAACTTGCCAGAGTTATAAATAAAAGTTAGAATATTGGCATGGAAATTTATACAAAAGAAGATTTTAAACAAATATTTATCGACTTGGGCATTGAAAAGGGGAGTAAAATTTTATTAGAAGCAGATCTATCTTGTTATAGTGGCTTGGTGGGTAACTATCAAATGCTGATAGAAACACTGCAAGAATTGATTGGAGATACAGGTTTATTGTGCATGCCTTGTTTCTCATATTCTTGTCTGGATCCTGCTTGTACGGATACGATATATCCTTTCGAAAAATGGAAAGAAGTGCGTGAAAACTTGCCTGGCTACCATGTGATGTACACGCCTAGTGAAATCTATCAAGAGTGCACAAATTTGTTTTTGCATTATAAAGATGTATATCGTTCAAATCATCCTGTATATAGTTTTGCGTATTGGGGATGTTTTGATGAAAACCTGTTAAAGGTGGATGTCAATGATGCACTAAGTTTTAAGGGAAGTCTTTCTTTCTTGCATGAAAAAAAGGCTTGCAACCTTCTAATTGGTGTATCACCAGAAAAGAGTTTAATGGTGCAGGCACTTTCAAATGAGTATCAACTGGGTAAGACTGTAGTACAAAGAGCTTTTCTTCATTCGAAGCGTCAATTGACAAAGTCATTCCTTGTTCAAATTGTAGATGATGACTTATCTAGAGATTTGCTGGATGGTTTGACGGTTCTACAAAGTGATTCGAGTCTAGATGATATCTTCGTACTTAGAAAAGAGGAATAAAGAATTCGCAGATCTTTTCTAAGGTGGCTTGGTCTTCTTTTGAGAAGTTATTGAATTCAAAAGAATCAACATCTAAGATGGCAACGAGTTTGTCATCTTTTTTTACAGGAATACAGATTTCAGAATTGGAAGCACAATCGCAGGCAATGTGACCTGAAAATTTATGTACATCTTCAATTCTTTGTGTTTCTTGTGTTTTAGCGCAAGTACCTACAACACCTTTTCCATATGGTATGCGTGTACAGGCAACTTTTCCTTGGAAAGGTCCTAGAGTACATTCGTTGTTTGTTTCATCACAAATATAGAAGCCTAGCCAATTGATGTTTTCCATTTCATGATAGAGTAGAGCTATTAAATTTGAAATATTTGCGATGTTTGGCAGTGTATCATCAATTAAATAACTGCATTGTTCAATTAAAATTTCATTCATTTTTATCACCGTACTTATTTTACCAAAAAATGTATAAAATTAGTGACTTTTGTCATTGAAAAAAAGCTTTTTTTTAAGTAGTATATAAGTGTAAATAAAGCTTTTATTTAAAAGGCTTAGGGAATTTGGGATTGATACTAATACTTCTGCAAGAATAACAGACAGTAAAATTGATAGCGCGAATCATTTTTGGTGTCAAAAACAAATTTTGACGGAGAGAAGATTTTATTAGGCTTGACGGGGCTGAATGAATCTTCTTTTCTTTTTTTTAAAAATTTTAAAAAAAGGGGTTTACAAGATGGAAATGATTTGGTAATATAGATGAGCACTGCTGAGGTGCAGATGATCTTTGAAAACTGAAC
>NZ_JAJDMK010000050.1:0-17572 GCF_020593575.1 Holdemanella sp. DFI.5.55 | reverse complement strand
CCTTTGTACAAGGATATAGTACCTGTTATATTGACGATATCGATGTCTATTTAGTACATGGGGTCGTTAGATGGGTACTCACATTATTTTATATTCCAAATCTTTTATGTATATTCTGCACTCATTTTGGAGTCACTGTGAGTGCATATTGAGTACAAGCGTGCATAACCAAACACCAGGTTCTCTTGCGATTTCTGATTTATGTACCTTAATACTGCCTACCTTCTGCAATCTTATCAATATAAAAGATCATTTAAGGACCTATTTCTACATTGTTGTTTACTTTCATGTTGATTAACACTTATGTACTTACTTGTAAACCTCAAAGATTATATCAAAGTGTAATCAGAAATGTACATTCTTAAATGAGCAAGCCGACTGTACATTTTTAAGCTACCATTTAAGTATTCTTCCACATCCATAGATACAATCCTTTTGTTTCCAAATAGTAATACATTATCATATAAAGAATCTAGTTCTGGTTTATATACTAACATCAATATTCTATAGACAATACTGTAAGATATGGATTGAATAAAATGAATTGATGTATCCAACTAAATTTGTTTCATCAATCACAGCATGAACGACCGTGAACAAAAATTAAGCTCAATCTGGAATATATCTTCTCATTTTTACTGCAGCAATTTCATCTGACAGCTTAATATAACCTGCTTCTATAGAGTTTGAAATAATTTTTGAAACTAATGACTTTCTATTTTCTTGAATTCCAAATCTTTCTCTTAGAACACTATTTGATACTTCAATATCGTTCACATAACAATAACACGTTCTTATTCTATCTGTTTTAGGCCATTCATTTAAATCTTTACACCAATAAAGTTTAGTTCTTGTAAAATCTTCAGCTGTTTCTACTTTTGGTACTTAAATTTTTAATTCATTCCCCATTCGATCAAAGTCACTACCCTGTTCTTCACAAATTCCAATAATCCTAAAAAATCTATGTTTATATCAAATCTTCACATTTTTTATATCCCTTCTCATAATGTATAAATATATAAACATAATTATTCCGTTCATTAAATATGCCCCATCCCCTCCAAATAGCTCGCACATTATTCCTGCTATAAAAGTTCCTAGTGGTACAGCTATATTTGAAAACAATGTCATTATAGAAAAAAATTGGGTTTGCTGATCTATCTCCACATTTTTTTGAAAATAGCCGATCATAGGAACATTAACCAGTGTAGAAGAATAGCCTGAAAGCAAACAAAGAATTATATAAATCGTGAAAAATATCATTGGTTGACCTCTTAAAAAAAGTGAAAGTATTCCTGTTACAATCATAATTATCGATTGAGTATAAAATGCATAAAGAATGTTACTCTTTTTCTTAAATATACTCATACAAGCACCTGCAGTAATCACTCCTATGCTTACGGCTGTACTAGTTAAGCCAAATAAACTATCAGAAAATTTATAAATCACTTTTATAATCGCAGGTGCAAATACATTTTCAGTTGGTGCTACTAAAAAATTCAAAATCATAAAAGTCAAAAATAATAACATAATATTTGAATTACTCTTTATATACACTAATCCTTCATATATGTCTTTTATCTTATTCTTTTTTTGTATAGAAGGTCCACATTTATCAATATACTTTAAATGTAACAACATCAAAAAACAAAGAGCAAAAGACAAAATATTTATTCCAACAACCACAGAAAAACCACCTTTTGAATATATTACAGTTCCCAAGGTTGGTCCTAATAATGCTGCAAAATTATCAAGTACACTTTTCAAACTATTTATCTCATCTATATCCTTTTTTTCAAACAAAATTGGAAAAGCACTTTGAGAAGAAATATTAAATATAGCAACATTGATTTTCTCAAGCATTGTCAAAATCATAAATAAAATAAATGACGACGAGAAAAATTGCTCATTGATAAAGACCATAACAAAAATTACAACTGATATAACATTCGATGCTAGCATGGTATGCTTTAAATTTTTATTTTTTAGGAAGCTTCCAATAAAAGGCAACAAAACCACCATTGGTATCTGAACCAGTGTAAAAAAAGCACCCGTTATCATTAAAGATTCAAATTTTTCTAATAAATATAAAGGAATGCAAATATTATATATACTATTCCCAATTAAATTAACAAATCTTGATATTAAATACCTTTTTTCATTATTCAACATAATCCCCCCTTTATGCAGAAAGAGAATCAAACAGTGCCCGCTATCTATCTATATATATATTTTGTATGTGACCCACATACTTCTCGTTCTGCAGTAATTTTGTTATCTTCAATCATTCTTTAATACTATAAGCCCCAAATTTAACATACGTAAAAATATTACATCATCTATATCAGCTACGTTATTCAACACAGAGATTTCTGAGTTGATTTTTACTGTATTTTCTGTCATTGTATTTTTTACTATAAATTGCTTTTCTACAATAGGTGCATAAAAATTAAAATTGGATAATTTAAACATACTTTTATTTAAACGTATTTCTGTTTTATCAAAAATCACTAATTTTGAATTCAAATAAAAATGCAAATCAAATTTTAAAATTTCATTTATAACTCCAAATTCAACTGGAATCCTTGTGCTTTCTGTAAAAGAATCAATAATGAACCTATATATTTCATCTTTATTTGGAATATCTAAAACTTCATAATAGTTGTTTTTCCAATATACATATCCATTCATATCTCGATATAAAAAGTTAAAATCTACTAGATATCGTCTTAATAATGGAAAATCATCATAGACTCCCTTTAGTATCCGATTTACTTCACTCTCTCTATAAAATACATTGCTTTCAAAATGATCAATTACCAAATTTAGAATCTCTATCTTATCTTTATTCTTATGTGGTATTATTCTAAGCTTTGAATTTGTTTCATCGCAAAAAAAACGGCAAATTTCTTTTTTCATAAGCACTCACCTTTCGCAAACTATTATATAGTTTGTTTTACTATTTTACAACATTTAATTATTTTGTTTTGTTTTTAATCCAAATCACTTTTCAAAGAAAAAAAAGGCATAGCCGGCACAATAGTAATTTTGTGCTAGTTATGCTTAAAAAATATATGAATCAATACAACTTATAAGAACTATTTTATGTAGATTTCAATATCATCTTTTTGTGATTCTTTAACATCAATTCATCAGACACATTTATTATATATTTTTCCAAATGCATCTCTAGTAAAAAAGCCATATTCGATTAAACTTCTTCTTAAAGATGCATAATCCTCATAAATATTTTTCAACACATCATTTAATTCAGTTTCAGAATATTTACTTTTAGTTAATTGTTGACATATCAATCTTAAAACAATTATTTTGTACTTTTCTTTTCTTGGTATTATCTTTAGTTTTAAAGGATTCAGTGATTCAAAAAAATCCTGTTTCACTTTTTCTTCATCTTCTATTGTCGCAATATACCTTTCATCAACTTGTTTTGCTGTATTATGTATATTCAAAAAAGAATCATCTGGTTTTTGGTTTAAATTTTTCATTATTGCCAGATAAATTTTACTTTGCTTTTCTTTTTCTCTCATTGTAAATCTTTGATATCGTATAGTAGATTCCTTCAAATTTAAATTACTGGCAATCTGTTTATCAGAATAGCCTTTATTAATCATATTTATCAGATTCACTTGATGTTCTGACAGTCCATTTTCTTTTTTCGACAAACTCAAAAGCATATTCAAACTTGATTCATGTTCAATCGCAATATGTAATTTTATCATTCCTAAAGCTGTATAAAACTTATTATTATAATTATAAACTTCCTCTTTATAAGTTTTAAAATCACAATATATGCATTCATACGTAAATTCTGTTTCAATATATCCATTTGCAATTTGATCTATAGTTAAATCTGTCAATTCCATGTTTTATTACCTTCATCTTATATTACATCTTACAATCAGTATACCATAACGTTTATCATAAGTAATATTAACTAATCAAATAAAGAGCATATGCCAACAACCCACCACAGCATTGAAAATAAAGATATTTCCCTGATTTATATTATCTTATCCCCTGTTCATACAGCATTTATCTATCATTAATTAAAACTTGAGTAAAACATCATTTATTCAAACTCTTTGTTTATCCATATTCAGATGTTTTTCTAACTGTTTATTATACTCTCTATACTTTGATAAACATTTTCTTATATAGTCTAGACTCTTGATCTGACTTCTTAATACTTTAATATTCGGCGTTAGTGCTTTTGCTTCTTTAGATAGTTTTGCCTTGGCAATTAGATCCTTTTCTTTGTAGGATCTGGAATATAAGTGCTTTCTTTGTGCCAGTAATCCATTCATCTGTTTATCTAGTAAGTCTACATAGGATTCTAGTTTTTCTAATGTATCAATATCATTTTTTGCCATGATCGTTGTTGCATTTGTGATAAGATCGAGCTTTCTACATTCTTTTCGTATTTTTTGAAAGTTTTATTTTCGTTGCAGAATAATTCGGAAGAATACCTAACAACACTTGAAATTTGACTACTTCTTTCATAAAACCTTTAAACATTCCACTTTTATATTGTCCATAAATACGATCTGCATCTTTTTGTTTGTAAACGATCTTTAATGGAACATATCTAACTTCTTCTTTTTCTATTCTCTGTTCAATACAATCCAAAGAATATCTTTGTCCCAGCAACAACAATGGTATTGGCTTATCATAATTAGGATGAACTACGCAGTCCAGTCCTTCCACTTCTTCAAATGAATATCCTTCCAGCTTCATGTCTTGAACAAAATCTTTGACTGTAAATGCACGTATGCAGGCAGCATCTATGTCTTTTTTTATTTCTCGAATATAGCTCCTAGCCGAATGGCTAAACGGATACAATTCTGTTCCTGACACAATATTAACAGTCACGGATATCGGCAATATGATCAGCCAACTGTTCGAAATTGACGGCCTTTCATTTCAGGTAGAAGCTGAAATGAGTCATAGTTCTTCTAAAGACAAAAGTGAATGTATTCATCCTAAAGTAACTTTTACATTGTTGAATAATGATGCTCTTGGCGACAATCTAATTTCCTATTTATATGAGATGCAATCCATATGTTTTGATTACTCAAACCACTTGATTTCAGAAGAAGAATCTTTAAACAAGAAATCACAGATATATGAGAAATATATGATTCCAATCTCATTTAAAAAATACAGAGGAACATCAGAAAAAGAAATGATGGAAACACAGGTAATGGCGCTACAAAAAGAATTGAATGACGAGAAAGAATCAAACAACTCCGAAGAAAAATTCACAGTTATCACAGGTAACATCAATAATCTTAACGACAAAAACGAATAAGGATTCAAAAAAAAAAAAAAATATACCATACATATCATGTGTATGGTATTTTACATAGCTAACCTAAATTATTGATCGTCAGACTCTACCTGTCGGCTTTCTAAGATTTCCTTTGCTTCTTTAACAGTAATTGCACTTGAATCCGTTTCACTATTCAAGTAGATCTCTTCATTCCCATTTTGTAAGTAAGCTTCTCCACCTAGAAAGCCATCCCCTAATGGAATCACTTTTTCATCATCATCACATCCAGGAAAATAGCCTACATTCTCATTTGCTTCATTCACTTTTTCAACATTGACCGGTTCTTCACTCGATCTTGCAAAAGCGGGATAAGCCGAAACAGCAACTAAACCAATAAACAAAGGAATTAATAATCGAATCTTTTTCATTGTTTCACTCCCTCCATTAATCTTCATCCTCTAAATATGATGCTTTTTCAATTTCTTTTGCCTGCTTCACTGTGATAATTCGATCCCCATCCTGTAAATCAGATTTATCCGCATCTGAACCATCTTCATTAAGTAAATAGCCACCACCTTTTACTAGAATAATATGCTGACTATTCTTTAATCCTTTAAATTTAAAATCCACATATTGTTGAGCCTGTATCTCTGAATCAGCATCAACATTTATAGTAGGACTTTCCACTTGGATAGGTTCATGATAACTTGCTGCAAATGCTTTAAAGGTACAAAATCCTACAACAGCAGATAAACATAAAATATACATCGCTCTCTTTTTCATAAGTCTTTTACTCCTTCTTTTTTGCGAAAACGTTTTCCTATCTTCATTATATTCCGATTGTATATTTTTGCAAGTGTTTCGTATTTAAATTTATATTGCGTATTTTTAAAACAATGTTAAAATTATATTGGGTGATAATTATGATACAACTAACAAAAAAAGAAAGAAGTGTTATGGACATTCTATGGGACAGTCACATTGAGATGTCAGCAAGTGAAATTAGAGAAACCTCTAATGAAGAATTAAGTATTTACACGATCCAACAAGCTTTGCGCCATTTATTAGAAGTACATTTTATTGAAGTATACGACATTGCCTTCAACAACAAATCTCTAACACGTAAGTATAAGCCACTCGTATCACAAGCTGAATATGTAGATTCTTTTATCAACAATGATACAAGACTTCAATTAGCCAGTAACTTTGTCAATAATACGGATGATTTAGAAGAATTAGAAAAGCTTCAAAAACTCATCGAGAAAAAATTAAGAGCATTAAAATGACATTTTCTCTGACTTCATTCTTCTCCGGATTATGCAGTGTTACTTTATTCATAATGTGTTTTGGATTCATACTACAACATAAAAAGGCATATGAATACTTTCGTACAGATGCACTCTTATTAATCATATGTCTGATTTTTATTCGCTTACTGTTTCCGTTTGAACATAAACATATGATCTATATTCCAATCCAAAAAGTAATGAATCCGCTTTTGGATTTCTTCAATCAAACACATGTAGTAAAGCTCTTGATCTTATTGTGGCTTATAGGAAGCGCAATCTTTTTAATCTACTTCACAAAAGACTATATTCATACAGAATATATCTACAAAAAAATAATGAAACAAAGTCAAATTGTTGGATATAGACAATCTTATCCTGTATACAAATCGAATTTGATCTATGGACCTTGTGTGATTGGATTACACAAAACTATTTTGTTTCCTGAAATTGACTATTCAGAATCGGATATAAATTCAATCCTCGCGCATGAAAGTTACCATATCAAGAAGAATCACAATCTAATCAAAGGCGTATTAAATATTATTTGTTGCATGTACTGGTGGTTTATCCCCATATATTTCTTCAAAAAATATATTTTCCTATATTTAGAAATGAAAACTGATGATTCTATAATCCAAAATCTTGATGAAAAAGAGAGCTTTGCCTATATGCAGACTCTGATTCAAATTCAGAAGCAATGCTCTCAGAAATCATTCACGTCCTATATTTCTTCAAATGGATTTATTCTTAATTACCGAATTCATTACATGATGAGAGGTTTACACAAAAAGAAAACAAATGCTTTTATTTTGGTTTCAACTATATTGGTCTGTTTCTTATCTACCTTTATAAACATTTCTGGATATTATACAAATACTGAGTTAACAGAAAATACATTTGAAATCACAAATTCAAATGCGTATATATTCGAAAACAAAAACAATCCTCCATCCTTATTACTTTATTTAGATAATCAATATATCTTAGGTGGATATACCAACTTAAAAGAAATACAAGACGAACAAAAACTACCAACATACAAAGACCTTGGAAAAACCCGAAACATTCAATCAATCACAAATACACAGAATACAGTCATCAAGAATTCAAAACAAACTACTTACCGATGGAAATATAAATTAGAAGATGGTTATGTGTACAGAAGGCTGTATAATGCATGTAAAAACACTTGGGTATCCGATTGGATGTCAGCCTGAAATTTATAGCGAAGATTACCACAGTCTTCGTTTTTTTATTAAAATTCACATGGATTTCTACCCGTGAATTATCGGTTCCCGATAATTCATTCAATAAATTGTGTACTCATTTTGTACTTACGGCCAAAAACAGCATATAAAAAATACCTTATATAAAGTACTTTTGATGTTTATTGAATTATTCAAACTCGATTTTGTATACTTTTAAATCCATACAACATATGCATTATATGGTCATTTACACAATTACTTCCTGTATTATTTTATATTCCTGATCTTTTACGTATATTTTGTACTCATTTTGGAGTCACTGTGAGTACATATTGAGTACAAGCATTTTAATATCTAGCACTATCACCATTAAAGAATGGGAGTGAATCAGCCTAACACAATAAAATATGCAATGGTCAAAAAATTATCATAGATCCGTTGTTTAAAGAAAAATCATATTTTTTTGGCCAATATAGAAGTTATAAATAACAAACTTAAACAAATCATTCCGCAACACAAAAATGTTGTAGAAAATCCATATATATCAGAAAAATGTCCAACCAATGGAGAAATAAGCATGCCTGTTATAGCAATCAATAAACTACGTAAAGAGAGAATCGTACCACGATTTGTATCTTCTATACTTTTTTGAAGACATGAATTGTATGAAATATTATTAATGCTCATTAAACTTGCACAACAAACATAAAGTAGCCAGGATAATAATATATGTCCTTGAAAAATAGACATTATTATAAATAAAGTTACTATAATAAAAGGCAGTTTTCTAACACTAAAGTCATATCCTAGTTTTGAATTAATTTTTTGAGCACAAATTCCAAATACCGATTGTGAGAACATTACACAACTGAACATAAAACCAATTACGTTTTCAGTGATGTTATGTGACTTTAGTAATACAGAATAATAATCCTCATAAGGAAGGAAGCATATTGCTAAAATTGCAGGTAACAGAATCAAATATATAACTTTGTAATTTAAAAAATCAAAACCACGAAAAAATCGAAAACACTCTTTAGGTTCTTTTATCTGATTGTTATTGAACATCCGTGTTTCTTTAAATATAAATATAAAAATAAAGCATATAATTTGTATAGCGATATCAAAGTAGAATACAGTAGCATAGCTATATCTAGCCAAAAAGCCACCAATTATACTAGACAATCCGATACTACAATAGAACAATATTTTATCGATGCCCATATAGTAATCCATTTTATCTGGAAAACATTTTAAAATAGACTCACTAAAAATACAGTCAGCAGTTCCGGATAAAAACGCAAAAGAGATTCCTCGAATGATAGAAATCAATAAAAAGGAGTTATATGAACGTGTAATAAGAGTAGAGATCAAAAAAACAATTAGTGAAACCTGTCCAATATAAGCACATGTTTTTCTACCATATTTATCAGAAAAAACACCACTTGGAACTTCAAAAATAAGTTTTGAAATCTGATACACTGAAATAATAAATCCAATTTGTGTTAAAGACATATTTTGTTGCTTAAGAAAAAGCGCATAAATAAAGCTTAATGGTGATAAATTCGTTAAAAAATCAAAGATTAAGAATAAATATATATTTCTTTTATACTCCATATGCATTTTCCTCCAATAAATTCTTTATAAACAATTCTATTAGGTTAATAATTTCTTTTTGGCTTGATTGATTGTTTTCAATGGCAACCACTACCACATGTTGGTTTAAGTAACATGATTTACATATATAATCATTCGTATAATATGCTACTTCAGCATTCTATCAATCATTTCACTGTTAATATTTTTAAAATATTTTCCGATATCAATCCTATTTATACACGTTTTAAATCAATATTTCAAGAATTATTTCCGTATTTATACTTTTTAAATTATTTTCAAATCAGTAAAAAAAGCGCTAATGGCATAAAACTAATAATACCTTTCAATTTTATAAGTATTAAAAATGACTTTTTGCTTATGACAAACGACTCTTTTGAACATTTCAAAAAAACAATAGTTTTTCATTGATAGTAAAATATTGAAATTAAATTTTTTGAAAAGCGGATCTATGATAAAATCGAATATATATTATAAATATTTTTTTGGAGATGAATATATATGGTAAATTACGGTAAATATATAAAAATTAATCGATATCTACAGAAAAAATCAATCTCAGAATTATGCGATGGAATATGTACCCCTTCAACATTGAGTAAAATAGAAAATAACAAAAGTAATATTAATCCTAAGATTATCAATCAAATATTAGAAAGATTGAGCAATATCAATATTGATATTTTAGAAGCAAATACAAATCGTCTTAAGCCTTTAAAAGAGTTATTTATACAAAGACTTATGTTAAATTTGGATAGATCAGATTTAATGGCAAAAATAGAGAAGGAGCAATCTAATTATCTTCATTCGGAATATATTCTCTTTTTCTATATTGCAAAACTCTTTTCTAACTTTGATTTATATCATATAAATAATCAAGATATTGATGAGGAAATCTTAGATTTGATAAGCGAAGTGATTGAGTTTGGAGATTTTAATGAGTTGTATTTTTATAATTTATTAAAGATTATAAGATACAAGAATACCAATAATAGACTCAGAGATTTTGAAAAAATTATTGATGGAGACAGATATGGATGGTTGAACTATTTTTATTGTGATATCTTATTTCATAATGGGAACATAAACGAAGCTTATATGGGCACAAAAAAATGTTATGAATTGGCCTGTGAAAACTGTAACATTAATCTAATGTATGGCTGTCTTCTTCTCTTGGGACTATGTTCTTTGGAATTAAGTAATACTAATGAGTCTGTAAAGTATTTTAAAAAGCTTGAAAATCTTGCTCCATTTATGAAATATGATATTAATTTTGTCATCAATTATAACTTGGGAGCAACTATGCTCGAAAAGAAAAATATAGAAAAAGCAAAATATTATTTAGAAGCATTAGAAGCAGATAAGTACGCTTTTTCGATTAGCTCTTTTTTTGTAGTTCATAAACTTGGATATTTATATACCGAATTAAAAGAATATGAAAAAGCAAATTATTATATTAATTGGATAAATGAATTCACCTCAAAACAAGATAGTAAAATATCAAATCTTTTAAAGAAGATATCGAATTCATTAGCCATCAAGTTAAAAGAGCCTGATTATTTAAGTAATAAAGAATACCAAGAAGATATTGAGTTTATTTTTCAAAATAGCCAAAATATATTTTCATATGGATTTCAGAAATTTTATCTAGCTGATCTAGAGGAAGTATATTTAATTCAAAGAAGATATAAGGAGCTTTATTATATATATAAAAACAGATAAAAGTCATGTGCATCAATCATTACCAAAGCTTTAATTTTTTTATAATTTTGGTAATGATTTTTATGTTTCTGAATTAATAAATATTCCATGGTGGCATAGTCAACACGGAATATTCAGGTAGCAGGTAGATACCTGAGATGAATTTAAATACGATTTAAAATAAATGACACTTATTCTTCTTAAAAGATACTATTTATATATTCTTCTACATCCATAGATACAATCTTTTTGTTTTCAAACAGTAAGACTTTATCGTATAAAGAAACTGTTTCTTTTGTTACTTTATGTTCAATAGATAGTACTGTAAGATCTGGATTGGATAAAATGAATTGATGTATTCGATCTGAATTTGCTTTATCGATTGCAGAAAAAGCTTCATCCAAGAAAAGCCATTTTTTATTTCTATATATCGCTCTTGCCAAACAAATACGTTGCTTCTCTCCACCGCTTAAATTCAAATGTTCAAAATCAAGATTGTCTCTTTCCTTATCAAATATTGATTCTAAATTAAATATAGTTACTAAATCTTTCAAGGAATATTTACTCATTTTCCTTCCTAAAGTAATATTTTGTTCAAAGGAAAACGGTAATAAGTCATTTTTTTGATTCACATAAGAAAACTTTTCGGCATATGTGCTAAATTGAACATCCTTCAAATCCTTATCGTTCACATAAATGCCATCTGCTTTCTTCTGCTTTGTTAAAATGTCTAAAAACGTACTCTTACCATCTCCACTTTTTCCAATGACTAAATACTTTTTTCCCTGATTTATTACCAAATTATTTAAATCCAATATTAGACGAGCACCATAAGAATAACTTAAATGCTTAATCTTAATGTCATGAATTTGTTCATCAAAAACAATTGGCTTATTTTCTTCATAGCACATTGAATTATCCAACAGTTTTTGTAGAACTGGCTTAGAAGATTGAATCATGTTTCGAAGATTTGCATAATTAACGATTGGCATGATCACCATATTACTAGCTTGTGCAATTCCTAATAATTGTCCAACTGTTAATCGATTATAATGTATTAATACAATGCCAAAGAGCAATGTCAAAAAAAACATGGCTTGAGAAATAAAAGAATTTATAGAAGTAAGTATTTTTATAAATCCATTATTTTTTAGAGTACTTTGTTCTAAATTCTTATTCTCAATGTCCAGATTGTCACAAAATACTTTTTCCAAATTTAAAACCTTTATATCATTAAAACAGCGACACAGATTTTTAATAGAACAAAGCCATTGCTTCATTGAAGCCAAATAATTCATTTGATTCTTCTTTAAACGATTCTTAAAAATACTATTTATAAAAATCGTTATAAAAGCACAAAGGAGCAGAAACATTAATATTTCTACACTTAGATTTGCGATATATAGACTTCCCAATATCAATGAAATGGTTAATGAGAACACATTTAATTTTGAAGAAACATAATTATCAATTACCACATTCACTTCATTATTAAATTCATTCAATATTTCACTGCTATCCTTTTTTTGAAATGATTCTATATTCCTGGAAGCATACGATTGATACAAATTTTTATTTAAACTATAACGTATTTTATTCTTCAACACCTCCACTACATATTGTTGCAAAGAGGAAACAATTAAATAGACACCTAAAAATACCAATACGATCACTATAAGGCTTGAAATTGAATCTAGAAGATGATCATCAAATATATAGCTCATTAAGATTGATTTCAATAGATCCACTACTGAATATGAAACAATGAGAATAAGCGAAATAAAATATAATACTTTATGATTCTGAACAAGTTTAAACATAAATAACCCCCTTTTCCTTAGGGTTATTATTTTTCAAGACAAAAGAAAAGACAAGAAACAGTCATTGAGAAATAAATGGGTTTCTTGTCTTTATTAAGTTCAATTTATCGTGTGATCTTGCACAAAACTAATATTAAATAAAATTATTTGCGACACAAATCTCTTTATATTTATGCAAATATTCACAATTTTTTATGAATAAAAATTTAAATAAAGAAGAATCATTTTTTAATTCTTTTAATCGATTCCGATAGTCTACATTCAATTGATAATCCTCATTTAGCATCATAGAGAAAACATCAATATACTTAGAATCATCCAATTCTTTGATTAATCTTTTTGCGTCGTGTATATTCTCTTTTAGAATTGCATATACAAATAAAGCCTCTTTATATTTGACTGCAAAGTTGACCGCAAAAAAGTCATCCGTACATGATTTTAATCCTTTCTTTAAATATTGATTCCCCTTTTCCATACAATACTTATGCTGTATCATAGTTGCTCCTAGATTAAAAAAAGCCAACATTTTATATTGTGAGTCATACTGAGCCGCACTTGTATAATATTTTTCAGCCTGATTTAAATCTATATCAAGACAAAGCCATCCTAATGAGCAAAGAATTTCCGCAATCAATTTTTTATTTCCTAATTCAATCGCATAATTTAAACATGTTTTATACAGATCGTATGCCGCAAAAGTATTTTTTTGATACGCACATAGATTGGCTTTGGCCTTCAACCTTCGTATAAATATCCATTCCTCATTATCAGATAGTTCCATATTTCCAGAAGATAATCTAAACAAATTAAAATATTCTCTTTGCGAATCATCCATGTATGAATAATACGCTTCCACTTCAGCAAGTGATATATTGATTTGAGAATTCATTTCGGAAGCATACAGTAAAAACAATTGATATTGAACAAATAAGCAGGATGACACAACCTCATCTTTATATTCCAACAATTCATCCATTACCTTAAATATTTTTGAATCCGATGACATATAGTATTTAAAGAAAAGATCCAACATCTGTTTAATTTTTTCTTCTTTAATTGTATCCATCGTAGAAATCCCTAATTTTTTAAACAACAAATTGTATATATCATCATTTGCGACCAAGATATTATTTTCAATTTTAGAAAGGTATGAAGGAGAACAAACCCCATGTGATAAAGCTTCTAATGATATGTCTAACTCTTTTCGTTGTTTCTTAATCAATAATCCTCTGTAATCATTCATGCACTGCCCACCTACTAATTCCAAAAAGTAATTCATTATTTGTTCCTAATTATATCACGAATTGAACCTCATCACTGAATGTTGAAAGAGGTTCTAAATACGTCCCTTGTTTTTTAGGCTATAGAAGTACTCTTTATTTTTCATAAGTTCTTCAAATGATCCCTGTTCAACAATCCGTCCTTGTTTAAATACAAGGATACAATCAAACTTCTTAAGTGTTTCGTCAAAATATTTATGTGTTACATATAATACAGTTTCTTCTTTTAAATCCAATATTCGATTTTCAATTTCGATGGCCGTCTGTGCATCTAGACTTGCTGTTATTTCATCACACAAAAGCACCTCTTTTAAATGTGCGATTGTACGAGCAATTCCTATTCGTTGAATTTGCCCACCAGAAAGATTACTTCCATCCTCACAAATATTCTGGTCTAATTTAAATTCTGGTAAATCTACAAATTCCATACATTTCAACAGTGTTTCATCTGTTTGTACAAGCTCCATATTCAAGTTATTTCGAATCGTGTCATCAAATATATGACTTTCCTGATGAATCATAGAAACATTCTTAGAATCCAAAACACTCACATTTCCTTTTTGAACTGGATAATATCCTAAAATCAATTTTAAAATTGTAGATTTTCCGGACCCACTCGGACCAACAATCGCATACTTTTTCCCCTTTTCAAATTTGAAAGATAAATCATCAATAATCATCTTACTTTCAGTATAGCCAAAAGATACATGTTCCAAATAGATATTTCCATCATAGTTCGATACAAACTTATTTGCCTGTCCATGAGAATCGATAATATTCAGTAATTTCGAATTCACGTCCGACACCGACTTAAATCCAGCAAGATTGCTTGAAATATCATTTAAATTCGAAATAAAATTATTAGAAACATTTACAATTGGCATCATATATATCATATCTAAATGTCCATATAATATCATCAATCCAATCAGCAACATGAAAATCAATTGAAAAGTGGCCGCAATACAATTAGCCCAGTTTCCCGTCAAAGATATTGCCATATTTACATTTCTTTGTTTATATTCCATGTTTTCAATCCATTCTTTCCCTTTATCAACGAACTGTTTTAGAACGCCCAAATCCAATATGATATCGAAATTTTGAAATATCTCCTTTAATTTTGAATTATATATACCTGAATAAGAAGACAATTGGTTCGAATACTTTTTCAATCTTTTTTCCATCATCTTCGGCACAAAAAGTGTTGCTACTGCAATCAAAACCATCATGAGTCCTACAAATACATGAATGCGAAGAATGTATATTAAAATAATAACAGACACAATGATATCGACAATCATACTTAATATTGGATAAAAGTAATATTCATCTACCATTTTTATATCATTAGTAAATAGAGATAACTGATTTCCAATCTTCTCTTTTTTAAACGTAGAATACGATTGATTCATCAAACTAGAATAGAGATCTTCACCCAAATCTGTTTTTAATTTTTTCCTATAAGTTGACTTCATTATTGAATTAGCAGAAGTCGTCATCAATGTATACACAAGAAATAAAACACTTGCAAAAAGGCATGTACCTGCTTTTTCAAAATGATTATTAAATGCAACATCCGATATTAATTGGATTACATACGCCAAAAATAAAGGTACGACACCCGCAAATAAACTAGTACACAGTGTCCCTATAAAATATTTTTTATTTCTCAATATATATCGGCACATTCTCTTCCATCCCCTACTTAGTTTAATAGTATATACCTATCACATCCCGTTATCTTTCTTTTTTAACATTTTATTTCAACAATTGATTCTTCTACGCAAATATAAAAAATGTTAAAATTAAGTAAATTATGAAGTGAGGAATACTATGCATTATTTAAAGATCAATGATTCCGATAAGAAGAAAATTGGATATCTAATCCATGTATATCGAACTCAACAATTTAAACATCTATCACAAAATTCTTTTTTGTTAAATGAGTATAATGAGCCAATATGCACTCGACAAACACTTAGTAAAATAGAACAGGGGGTTATTATTAAAAACGATTCTATTTATGAAGAATTACTAAAAAAGGTGAATCTAAAATTTAATACGGATTATTGTATTGAAGAATTCCTGCCAACTTCCATTTTTTCTGATTTATTAAATGCTTGCGATTATTATAATTTAGAAAAGCTTATATCCATCTCTGAATCCTATGTAAAACAATTAAATCCATTCAAAGAATACATTTTCTTTCATGAATACTACGAGTGTTTCAAATGGATCTACACCTATTATTCCTCATTTGAACTTCCGACTCTTCAAAGCACTGAATATATTATTTCCCTAAAAAACATTATCAATTCTAACCTCTATGAAGTCATGATGGATCTAGTTTTTAAGAAACGAACAATTAGTGGTATTTATGATTTTTCCTACTTTGATTTTAAAAATTCAAACAGCATGATTAATCGTGGAAACCATATGATGATTTTATATAATCAATCCAAATTGTCTGAAATGCTTGATTATTGTCAAGATTTAGAAGAGGAATATTACATTAAAAACAATTACATTCGTCTTCTCGACATTTATTCTCTAAAAGGATTTGCCTTTTCAAATACAGAAAAAGAAAAATTTGAAAAATTAGTTTCTCAAATAAATCATACAGTAGAAGCACACAATTCAAACATACCTAAAATTAAAACATCTCAACTTCTAAAAAATATCGGTCTACAAGCCTTTAGAATTGATATGTACGATATAGCCATAAATTATTTTGAACAATATATAGCTATGGATTCACCTTATGCGAATATTGTAGGTATCGATTTATGCATTTCTTATCAAAAGACAAATAAAATCAATCAACTTAAATCCTTTATACAATCCAAAGAAGTATACAAAGGTGATAGCCAATACGAAAATCTTTTGAACTACTTCATTTTGAAATATAAATATCAAACCGACAATGATGAACTATCCTATTTTATAGTGAATAAAGTACCCATTATAATCGATAATACTATGGGGAAATATAAACAATTCTTTTATGAAGAACTAAGTATGCTTGTCGAACAAACCAAGCGTTATAAAGACTTGAAAACATATTTAGATTCAACCAGTGATATGTTGCCAATTTGAAAAAGCGGAAATCGAACGAGTAATTATTTATCAAACTAATAATAATATTAGATATAAAATACACATTCAATTTCTCATCAGGAACATGCTCTCTATATTATTGGTATCATTTTGGTAGCAAAATAGCCTATAACCGAATAAAAAGTGCCTTATATAAGGCACTTTTATTCATTTTACGCTTTTGGCTTTAGCTGGTTGAGTACGAAGTACGAAACAACAAAACCACCTGCTATGCGGGTGGTATCAAAAAAATGTTATACAAAATAATCAC
>NZ_JAJDMK010000005.1:0-72176 GCF_020593575.1 Holdemanella sp. DFI.5.55 | reverse complement strand
TGAAAATAATGTACGATTGCTGCATAATGTTGTCAGTTCAGAACCCTCATTGCTTACGGTGAGGAGTAGTCAGTGTGGACCAACTATAAGATGGTTGTTTGGAAAGCTATTTAACTAGAAGCAAATATTGCTTCTTTTTTTTCTTTGATTATAATTAGATTGATATTGAAAGGACTGTTTTAATATGAATAAAGAGTTGATTGAAGAACTAAAAACACAAGATTTTAATGTAGTGGCTGTATCTAAAACGCGTACAAAGGAAGAAATTGATGAAGTCGCAAAAATGGGTCTAACTACTTTTGGAGAAAATCGTGTACAGGAATTTATAGATAAGTATGATCCAAAATATACTTGGCACATTATTGGGCATCTACAGACAAACAAAGTAAAGTATATTGTTGGAAAGGTTGATGTGATTGAAAGCTTGGATTCATTGAAACTTGCTGAAGAAATTGAAAAACAGGCGAATAAACATGGCATCATTCAAAAGGTATTGGTAGAACTAAAAATTTCGGAAGATCCAAACAAAACGGGATATTCTTTTAAGGATGCTAAAAACTTTATTTCTCAATTGCAAGAATTTAAACATATTCAAATTAAAGGAATTATGTGTGTTGCCTCAAAAACAGAGGATCAAGCATTAGTAGAATCTGAATTTGAACAGATGCACACCCTTTATTTAGAGCTAAAAGAGCAATATCCAGATATAGACACTTTATCCATGGGTATGTCTCAAGATTATAAGTTAGCAGTTAAGCACGGTTCGAATACAGTTCGAATTGGACGCGCAATTTTTGAATAATTTTTTAAACAGTGCTATACTAATCCCATGCAAAATTCAAAGAAAAGAAAGTTGAAACCACAAAACCTACTTATTGTTTTGGCATGTATATGTTTGATTATAGGAACTTTCGTAGTTTTATTATCCAATCACTCAACTTCTAATTCAGATTCAAAGACAAAAACAGTCAATAAACATTACGAAACGATTGCGACTGTCATGATTGATGCTGGACATGGTGGTTATGATGGGGGAACCGTTGCAGAAGATGGTACTACCGAAAAAGATTTAACTTTGGCTTTAGCTTTAGAAACAGGTAAACAACTAAAAAAACTAAATCCAGAAATCAAAGTTGTCTATACTCGTACAAGCGATAAAGTAACGTGGTCAGAAGATGAAACAGAGGATTTAAAAGCGAGAGTTAAGATGGCAAAAAAAGAAAAAGCCGATTATTTCTTCTCATTCCATATCAATTCAAATGAAGATCCTACTTGTTCTGGATATGTTTCTTATATTCGTCAAGACGATAAAGCAAGTGAACAGATCACAGAATATATATGTAAAAACTTATCTGGTTTAGATTGGACACATGACCGTGGTACCCTTACAACTGAATTTTATCCTCTACATGTGGTTGACGAGCAAAAAATCCCAGCCATATTATTTGAAGCTGGTTTTAGTACGAATACCAAGGAAATACAAAAGCTTAAAAATCCAACAAATCAAAAGAAGGTTGCCCAGGCTATTGCGAAGGCTTTCAACAAATATATTACTGAAAATAAATAAAGGATATTTACTACGCACATGTAGTTAAACATCCTTTTGTGTTAATGTATCTGGTAAAATCAATCGTACAGATTCTATACGATTTTTTTCTACTTTCAAGACTTTAATGCGAATTCCATTTGGTAAAGTCGTTTCATCATTTGTCTGTGGTAAACGACCAAGTGCATCGATTACTAAACCTCCAACTGAATCGAAGTCTTCACTATCTAAATCTAAATCTAAATAATCGTTTAAATCATGTAAACTTAAATATCCTTTGACATCATATGTTTGATTATTTAATTTCACAATATTTTCTTCTTCGTGTGCATCGTATTCATCCTGAACATCGCCAACGATTTCTTCAATGATATCTTCTAGCGTAACGATACCTGAAAATTCTCCATATTCATCCATGACTATCGCAAGATTAAATGTGGATTGTTTCATTTCAATCAATAATTCTGATACTTTTTTATTTTCGTATGTGAACTTTGGTTTTCGAAGAATCTTTTGCAGATCAAAATATGAAAAATCATCATACATCAACAAGTCTTTCATATTAACGATACCTATAATATTATCAATTTTATCTTGATAGATAGGAATACGCGTAAACTTTTCTTCTCTAAATATTTCCAATAAGTCTTTATATGTACTATCTACTTCTGCCATCACAACATGTACACGAGGTATCATAACATCTTTAGCTTTGGCATCCCCTAAATCAAACACTTTATTGATCATATCTTTTTCATCTTCTTCGATGACACCTTCTTCGTGAGAAACGTCTACAATTGTACGCAACTCACTTTCGGTCATAGATATATTTTGATTTGGATTTTGTATGCCCATTAATTTTAAAATACCTGAACTAAATAAATTCACAAACCAAATAATCGGTGTTAAAACTTTCATCAAAAGTGAAATAATCGGAGCATACGTAATTGCGAGTTGATCCGCATTCACTGTTGCCCATGTTTTAGGGGTAATTTCTCCAAAAACCAAAATTAAAAAAGTTATGATAAAAGTAGCAATACTAACGGCTGCTCCACCAAATGAATAAGCAATCAATGAAGCAATACTTGCTGCTGAAGTATTAACTAAGTTATTACCAATCAATACAGCGCTTAGCATTTTTGATTGATTTTCTAATATTCTTAAAGCTAATGATGCTTTTTTATTTCCTTCATCTTCTAAAGTTCTCAAGCGAATCTTACTAACTGAAACCATTGCTGTTTCAGCTGAAGAAAAGAAGCCTGATAAAGCTAATAAAATAACTAATTCAAGGATTTGTATCCATAAATCCGAGTCCATTTTTCACACTCCCTATATTTTTGAATATTATATCATACTCACGATATTCTAGGAAGAGCAAGTCGAATCGCTTTCTCTACGATTTCTATTGTTGGATTTTTAAATCCTTTTACTTCTCCATCCATATTCGCATAAATCATTTCATTTTCTGTATTTAAATGTATCGTTTTAGCTTGGTACATAGAAACTAGATTTTTATACTGTATATGCGTTCCTTCTTGATATTTCTTTGCCAATCGAACTATTTGATGTCTCTTTACATCTGAAATCAAACAAACATCCATCCAGCCATCATCAACATTGGCATCTGGACACGGCTTAAATCCTCCACCATAGTATTTTCCATTCGCAAACACAAGGAATCCATATTTCCCTTTTGGTAATTTTTTAGTATCAATCTGAATTTGATAGTCTTGACCTATTGGTTTTCTTAAACTAATCAATGTTGATAAAACATAGGGTATGATTCCTTCTGTCTTTATATTCTTTTTTAGTGCATTTACCTGACGTGCAACCTCCACGTCAAATCCAAAAGAAACTGTATTTATTGAATATTCTCCATTTACTTTAATCAAATCACAATCCATATATTCTGGATCTGTATAATTTTCCAGATTTAAAAAGTCTCCTCTTTTTAAATCTTCGAAATATTTCACAAAATCATTCCCCGTTCCAATTGGAATCACAGAAATAGTCACATTTTCTTTTTCGGCACACCCATTAATAACTTCATGCAAAGTACCATCTCCGCCACACACATACAAATGCACAGGTTCATTGGATAGAGCATACTTTTTTGCGATAAACGTCGCATGTTCAGGACTTTTTGTTTTTTCAATGATAATACGTTTTCCTTGAAAATGCTCTTTGATTTCTTGTATTAATTCATATTGACTATTTTTCCCTGATTTGGGATTTACAATAAATACATCCTTCATATCATTATTACCTCTTTATGACTCAATCAATCTTTGTACACATTCACTCGCAAGTACCAATCCGGCACTTGCAGGTACAAAAATAGCACTAGGCAATGGTTGTCCTGACTCTACTGGAATCGGTTGTTCTAAAGATGCCACCACCCAGATTTTATTGCGTATACGATTTTTTCTTTTCCACTGACGAATCTGTTTAGCCATTGGATCATAACTTGTTTTTTCTACCTCTGTAACTACTAATTTTGTAGGATCTTTACGCCTAGCCATTCCCATACTTGATAAAAACGGTATATTTTGCTCAATACATGCTTGCATCAAATCTTTTTTACTCTGAATGGAATCAATGCAGTCTACGACAAAATCAATGGGTTGCGAAAATATTTCATCATCTTTCGTTTGATCATAAAAACATGCATATGTATCTACAATACAATTAGGATTTAGTGTACTAATTCGTTTCTTTAATACATCCACTTTAACTTCATTAACTGTATCTAAAGTTGCCACTAATTGTCGATTAATATTACTTGGTTCCACACAGTCTTTGTCTATAAGAATTAAATGACCAATTCCTGTTCTTGCTAAGGCCTCTACGCAAAAAGAACCAACTCCTCCAACTCCAACAACAAGGACTGTCTTATCATTTAGTGTTTCTAATGCTTCTTTTCCCAGCAACAATTCACTTCTCTCATTTGTCTTCATCCATCAACCATTCCTTTACTTCACTATATATTTCATCTCTATTCTGTGCTTCAAACCAATGTACAGGCATCTGATTCTTAAACCATGTATATTGTCTTTTCGCATATTGTCTAGAATGTGTTTTTATAGCTGTATTTACTTCATCGATACTCTTTTCTTTTAAGAAATAATCTTTAAACTCTTTATATCCAATTCCTTGAAAACTTGTATATTCCCACGTTTCTGGATTTGTAAATAAATCTTCTACTTCTTTGACCAAACCATTCTCGAACATAATATCTACTCTTTTATTGATTCGATCATGTAAAATATCTCTATCTACATCTAAACCTAAAAAATACACATCATATAATGGAATATGTTGTTGTTTGTCTTCTTGTTCTGATTTTGAAGTACCACTACGACAAATTTGTAGAGCACGAATCAATCGCTTGCGATTGTTTGGATGAATTTTTTCTAGAGCTTTTTCATCTTTTTCTTTTAACATTGCGACCAATTCTTCATTCGTTTTCGAATTCAAAAAAGCAGTATAGGCGATATCTTCGTTTTCTTCTTGAAATTCATAGTCATATAATGCTGCTTTTAAATAAAGTCCTGTTCCTCCGCATAAAATAGGAAACTTTCCTCTTTTTACAACATCTTCGATAGCTGTACGACATTTTTCTTGAAAAACCTTTACATTGTAAGGTTCATTATAATTTTGAACATCAATCAATTCATGATGTATGCCTTGCATTTCTTCTTGTGTTACTTTGGCCGTGCCAATATCCATTTTTTTATATACTTGCATACTATCGCAGGAAATAATTTCTCCATTCAATTGTTTGGCTAACCATACAGAAAGGCTTGTTTTTCCAATTCCAGTTGGTCCTACGATTGCTAAAACTTTTTGTCTATCCACGTTCAAATTCCTTTCTCAACTCACCATCACTCATCACAATAACTGTAGGTCTTCCATGAGGACAGTGATATGGTTGTTTACACTTTTGTAAATCTAAAATGACTTGCTCCATTTCCTGCATAGATAATGGTCGATTAAAACGAATTGAACTATGGCATGCCATAGTCGCAATCATATGTTTTCTAAGTTTTGCCATATCTACGTCTTGATTTTCCACAAAATAATCTAATAAATCTTGTAAGAATTGTTTTTGGTCTACATCATGAAACCATAATGGAATTTCACGAAGAATCAATTGATCCGTTCCAAATGGTTCAAATTCAATCCCAAAGAATGCTGTTTTTTCATTAATGGTCATATATTGAGCCAATACATTACTTGAGACGTCCAATTGAATAGGAACCATAAGCGGTTGTTTGTTTGTACATTGAACCAATAATTTTTCGTTTAACTGCTCATAATGATATCTTTCCTGAGCAGCATGCTGATCCACGATAACCAAACCTTCTTCATTACTACATAAGATATAGGAATCATGCAATTGAGCTAATACTTGAAGGTGCAAAAAGAATTCTGGACCTTTATCATTCTTATCTTCCTTAGGAATTGGATATGAAATCGGTTCTTCCTGTATTTTTATTTCAGGAGCTGATTTTTCTTCATATATCTGTATCTGCTCCTTTTTTTCTTTGATAACTACTGGATTATAATTTTTAAAACTCTGTTCAATCGATTTATTCTCTTTTGGCTGTTGCTTAACAGGATATGAATATTGTATTTCTGGCTGTTCAAATGCAACACTCTTCTTTTCAGGTTTACTAACAGCTACTGTTTTTAAAGAAGCATTTAAAGCATCTTGAATTGTTGTTTTGATTAAATCTAGCATTTCGCCTTGTTTTGACAAACGAACCTCCCATTTATTAGGGTGTACGTTTACGTCAACCAATTGTGTATCTGAATCCATTTGTAAAACAACGATTGGAAAACGATTCGGCGGCATATAATCACTATATGCATCTAGAATTGCTTTTTGGATTGCGACACTGCGAATCAATCTTGTATTTAAAGTTAAAAACATAAAATATTTTGTGGCCCGATTGATTTTGGGCTGGATTGCATATCCATGAATATGAAAATCTTCATTGTTTCCTTCAAATTGAATTGCATTCTGAGCTACTTCTTTACCATACATTTGGTATAGAATTTCTTGGATATTTCCATTGCCACTTGTTTGAAATACAACTCTTCCATCGTGAGAAAGTTGAAAACGAATCTGCGGATGGGATAATGTCATCTTATTCATTAAATCGGCAATTACAGAAAATTCATAAGAAATACTCTTTAAATGTTTAAATCTTGCGGGTGTTTTAACAAATAATCCAGAAACATCTAATTTTGTTCCTCGTGGGCAATTGCAAGTTTCATCAACATCTAAACTTCCATAGTTGTATCTTAATAAAGTACCTTCTTCACCGTTGCTTGTCTGCAATTCAACTTGGGCAACAGAAGCAATACTTGGTAAAGCTTCCCCTCTAAATCCCATAGTTTGAATATTGAATAATTCTTCTTCTGAATGCATTTTACTTGTGGCATGTCGCATAAATGCTAAATGTGCATCTTCATGATCCATTCCACAGCCATCATCTGTAATCACAATTCGTTCAATACCACCTTGGTATACTTCAACTTCTATGACTGTAGCACCTGCATCAATACTGTTTTCAACGCATTCCTTTACAATTCCAGCCGGTCTTTCTACGACTTCACCAGCCGCAATCATATTTGTCAAATGTTCACTCAATACATGTATCTTAGCCATACTTCACACCTCCATTCATATGAATTTCATATTTATGATTCGATTTTTTCGCTTAGTTTTTTTAGCTCATAAAGACAATCCAGAGCATCTCTAGGAGTCATTGAGTCGATATCTAATTCTTGTAGTTGTTGTAAAAGTTGTGACTTTTCTGGTTGAACTTGATCCATCACAAACAAACTTGGTTGATAATTTTGATTGTTATCTTGATTTTCAAAATTCAATAAAAGTTGTGAAGCTCTGTCTAAAACTACTTTTGGTAAATGTGCGAGTTTAGCAACATTGATACCATAAGATTTATCAGCCTTTCCTTCAATTACACGATATCTAAATTCAATCTCATTTTTCTCTTCACGAACATCAACATGTACATTGCGCATAGATTGATGTTCTTCCGCCAATTCCGTTAATTCATGATAATGCGTCGAAAATAATGTTTTTGCTCCGATTGCTTCATCAATATATTCAAGCATTGCTTGAGCAAGAGCCATACCATCATAAGTTGCAGTTCCACGACCAATTTCATCAAATAAAATCAAGGAATGTTTTGTAGCATAACGTAAAGCTGTATTGGCTTCCATCATTTCCACCATGAATGTACTTTTTCCTGTCAATATATCATCCGATGCTCCGATTCTTGTAAAGATTCGATCAAAAATTGGAAGTTGTGCTGTTTTAGCTGGAATAAAACTTCCCATTTGTGCCATAACTACAAGTAAGGCATTTTGTCGCATATATGTAGATTTACCACCCATGTTTGGTCCAGTAATCAATTGTATATGTTCTTCTTCTGACATTTTCCAATCATTTGAAACATATCTCTTCTTTTTCATACGATCATCCAAAATTGGGTGCTTACCCTCTACCACATTAACATTGTAACCTGGATGGAAAACTGGACATACATATCCTTTTTCACTGGCAAGAATTGCCAAAGATACAAGGACATCAATTGTAGATAATGCTTGTGCACATGCATGCAAATCAAATAAATCTCTTTTGATTCGCAACAATAAATCATTAAACAAACTTTGTTCTAGTTTTACCTTTGTCTCTTGTGCATGTAGAATTTGTTCTTCTTTTTCTTTTAATTCTTGTGTAATGAATCGTGTCGCATTCGCAAGTGTTTGTTTCGGGTGATACCCAAATTCTTCTTTAATATTATCTAAATTTCCATTACGAACTTCAATATAATATCCAAATACACGGTTATATCCTACTTTTAATGATTTAACCCCTGTTCTTTCACGTTCTTTCGCTTCTAATTCCAGAATAAAGTCTTTTCCTTGTTTTGCTATTTTTCGAACTTCATCCAATTCTTGATTGTATCCATCATTAAAGACTCCACCTTCTTTTAGTGTTAATGGTGGATTTTCTATAATCGCATTTTTTATTTCATTGTATAATTCTTGGCAGTCTGGCACATCATTAAATTCTGGGTACGAATTCAACGAAGACGCTAAATCTAAAATAGGCTTTGCGTGTTCTAATGTCGCTACAAGTTGAAGTACATCTCTAGGACTTGCATTCCCATAAGCCATACGACTTGCAAGTCTTTCCATATCATACACATACACTAAATGTTCTTTTAGATTTTCTCTTAACATAAAGTTTTCTTTTAAATCTTTAACCGCTGCTTGTCTTTTCGCAATCTTTTCTGCATCAATCAATGGATATTCAATCCATCGTTTTAACATTCTTGATCCCATTGCACTTTGACACTTATCCATAAAAGACCATAGACTTTCTGCCTTGGCATTCGAAGATTGACTTGAAACCAACTCCAAATGATTCTTTGTTTCATAATCCATAACAAGAACTTTATCTTTGTCCATAGATTCTATTGGTAAAAAATGATCAATACGTTGTTTTTGTGTGTCTTTTAAATACGCCATTAAAAGCGCAAACGCTTCTTTCAAAGATTCGGATTCAATTCCATTTAATAAAGGTAGATCCTCAGGATCAATATTTGCCTTTTTATGTTTTGAAATGAGCATTGTATCCATTTCTTCTAGGGCAGCCATCCATTTTTTATCCATTGTCATCGGACAAACAAGCTCACTTACATTTTGTTCCAAAAGAGCCTTTTGTAGCGCCACCAAAGATCTTTGTAGCGTTTGATACTTTAATTCACCTGTACTTAATTCACAATATATGACTGTAATTTCAAAACTTGAAACATCACAAGATGCCATATAATTTGTTGACTTGGCATCCATTGTTGCATCCATATAAGTTCCAGGTGTAATTATTTTAATAATTCCTCGGTCCACCAGTCCTTTTGCGCTAGACGGATCTTCCAATTGTTCGCAAATAGCTACTTTATACCCTTTTTTGACTAATCTTTGAATATATGAATTTGCGGCATGAAAAGGAATACCACACATAGGTACCTTTTCTTCAACGCCAGCACTTCTTCCTGTTAATACTAAATCTAATTCTTGAGAAACCAATTTTGCATCTTCAAAAAACATTTCATAAAAATCTCCTAAACGATAAAACAAAATCGAATCCGGATTTTCTTCTTTCATTTTCAAGTAATGCTGCATCATTGGTGTATATTTTTTTTCTGCCATAAATCATCATCCTAACACTACTATTATAACAAAAATTCGAAATAATTATGTTATAATTAAAAATACTGAATAAGGAGGTTTTATTAATGAAACAAACAATTCAATGGAAAAACAAATCCATCCAAATTGATATTGGTTTGATTCTAATTCTTATCCTTTTTGGTATGACAAGTTGTTTTGCACTATACAATTCTTTTAACCTGATAAAATTTGGAAGCGGAAGTTCCTACTTATATCGTCAATTATTTTGGTTTATTGTAGGATTTGTCGCAATGTTTTTCCTTTCAATTCTTCAAAACAAAAAAATATATTCATATATGGATATGGCCTATAAAATTTTAATGCTATGTCTTATTTATTTATTTTTCTCACGCTTATTATTTAATTTAGTGGGTATCACACTTCCTTTTGCCAGTGAAGTTAATGGTGCTATTTCATGGTTTCAACTGCCTTTGATTGGTAGTTTTCAGCCAAGTGAATTTATTAAAATTGTTTTAATTGTTTTAGTCTCACAAATTATTGTTGATCATCAAAATGCACATCCAAATCCAACACATAAAGATGACTTGATGTTGTTGTGGGAAATCGCAAAAATATTATTCCCCCCATTATTTTTGATTATGATGCAGCCAGATACTGGTGTTTGTATTATTATCGTATTCAATATTTTCATTTTAGTCTGTTGTAGTGGTATACGCAAAGAGTATATTATTGGTATTTTCGCCTTTATAGTTATTGTCGTTGGAACCTTCTTATTCTTATATTTCGAATACCCTAATATTCTTGCTTCATTTATATCTTCATACAAACTGCAGAGAATTGATGCATGGTTAGAACCAGAAAGTAACATTCGAGGTAGTTCGAACCAGTTATATACTGCGTTATTGTCATTAGGTAGTGCCGGATTAACTGGATATGGGTTACAAGCAAATATCGTCTCTATTCCAGAAGCACATACCGATTTTATCTTTGCTGCTTTTGGACAATGCTTCGGCTTTATTGGAACCACATTTATCTTATTATTATGTTTATTATTAGATATTTATTTATGTAAAATAGCTTACGCAACAAAAAATAAAAAAGATCGATTTGTTGTAATCGGTATTATCGCAATGCTGCTATATCAACAACTACAAAATACAGGGATGATTGTTGGATTACTTCCAATCACTGGTATCACATTACCGTTGATTTCTTATGGAGGAAGTAGTATTCTTTCTTACTTCATTTCATTCGCAATTATTTTAAACATTTCACCGGCAACAAAAAGAACGATTCGTTTGAATCGTTCAAAAAGACGTAAGTTAATTAATATAAATTCTTAAGTCGAGTCAAATATGAATAAGTACGGTATCTAGCGAATCGTACTTTTTTTGTGCTCGAATGAATAATTATTTCAGAAATCGATTCTAAATCTCTTTCTAAGTGATCATAACATACATGTGCATAGGCCAGTGTATCTCCTCTAACTCCTATTTTTCGCGTATCATTCATAATATATGGATTTTTTAAAGAATGATGGTTCTTATGTGAGATAGGCATGATTTCACAAAGTTGTAAAACCTTTAAACCTGGATCCACAACAGCTCCTTTAAGTGCTCTATTCACAGCAGTAGAACCAGATTGTGTGCTCACACAAATGCCTGAGCCTTGACTACTTTCAAAAAATTCATCATCTATCGAAATATCAAGTACCAATGTTTTAGCTAAACTCTCAATACGAACTTCATTTAATGCGTATAATGTTTCATTAACTTGAGGAAGGTCCATTTGAAGTAAATTAAACTCTTCAATTTTTGGCTGGTTATGTTTTAAATCATAAACCAAATGATCCACTTCATCTTGTGTATAATCGGTAAAAAAGCCTAAATTCCCTGTATGTATCGCAACGAATTGAATTTCATCCAATCTATCTATATAAGTGTGAATTGCTCTTAATAGAGTACCATCTCCTCCAACAGAAAAAATAACTTCAGATTTTTCATCATCATATTCCCATCCAATATCTATACATTTTTTCTTTAGAGTTTCTGCAACTCTTTTTGAGTTATCGTCTCCTCTGTCTACTATACTGAAACGCATCAAATCACTTCCTCTTTTGTTAAATCTATTGTAACATATTTATGGGTGATATGAATGTACGATAATATTGAAAGAGAATTGAAATTATTGATTAATGAAAATATTTATAATGAATTACTCCATTCATATGATTTTCATAATCCAATAACACAGACAAATACATACTTTGACACAGAGAATCAGGATGTAAAAAAACAACATGGCGCAGTCCGGATTCGAACAATTCAAAATAAAAAAATATTCACATTAAAAATCAGAAAAGATGAATACACACACTATGAATTCGAAAAAGAAATATCTGCAGAAAATATTAATGAGATTGAAGATCCAGAAATATTAAATTGGTTCAACCAATATCAAATTCCCAAAAATTTACATCCGACAGCTAGTTTTACTACATTAAGAAATGTATATGCATTTGAAAACGGAGAATTATGTTTAGATAAGACATATTATAAAAATCATACAGATTATGAAATTGAGTATGAATACACATCCGATCATGATGGAATCCATTTTTTTAATTCTATATTAGAAAAATATGGTTTAAAATGGGCAAAAAATTGCCCTAGCAAAATTGCTAGAGCATTAAACGATTAAAATTTATGTGTTAAACGATAGAAGAAGGATTTAGAATTATATTCTTCTTCTTTTTTCTTATAATTTTCAATTTCTTCTTTATTTTTATTATAAAGTTCTTCTACTTCTTTTAATTTCTGATTTTCAGATTCTAATTCAGAAATTTTCTCATCTTTCGTTTGTGTTTCTAATAGGAAAGTTTGTTTACTCTTTTCGATTTCTAATTTAAGCTTTTCTTGATATAATTGTTCAATCTGGACTTGTGCCTTCTCTTTTTCTTCTATAATGGCTTTAAGCTTTTCATTTTCAAATCTAAGTTCCATTTCAACTGTAGATAATTCATGTTTTTCTTTCCTAAAATAAGTAGATAATCTTTCAACACCTTCAGCCTTAATTGTAATACGACGAGTGGCTGGATTTTTGTATTTCCAATCTTTATCTGGATTATCTTTTACCAATTTTGCAATTGCTTTATCTACTGTATTTCTTGATTTATTGAAATGTTGGCATATCTGCGCAATATCCATATCATAATATACATCAATTGCTGATGCTTCTTCAGGCATATTCACGTCCCCTTCCTATGAAATTCATAATAATAATCTAACGAGTCACGATAAGTCTATCATAGTTTTGTCAAGAATGCTATACCTATATATGAATTTCCTATATTATTTATCACTTTTTAAAATACCATTTATTTTTTCATATATTTCTCACATGAACCTTCATATATACTTATTTATTAAAATCACATACGATTTCATATTTTATATTTTCACATCTATATCACATGAATTTAATTATTCCATTCATATTCAAATTTTATAATTCATATGATTTAAAATATCCAATAAAACATTTCATATGATTAATATACATAACATTTTACATTCATTTGAACGTCTTCATACGCATTTTTTAATTCATATTTAAATTCATATCCTTTATTTTTTTTGTTTTTATTATTTTCACATGAATGAGATTTTATAAAATATCGGTATGAAAAATCATATATGTTTCATATGAACACTCAGAAGTGCGTTTTTGCAGTTCCTTTCTCTCCATGTGATAATTAGGTGAATAGTCTTTATTTAAAGCATTTTTATACTATGCTATATGATTTCACTATATAGTGTACTATTTTATTCATATGAATGATGAATTCTATATGATTTTTGCACTAATATTCATATATTTATAAAAAATCGTATGAAATATCATAAATACTTCATACGATTAAGCATATTTACGAACTTTTACGTCCTTCAAACGCTTTTAACAACGTCATAGCGTCTGTATAGTCTAAATGACTACCTACAGGGATACCATGGGCAAGTCTGCTTACCCTACACTTCCCTTCTAATAATTTAGATATATATAAAGCAGTTGTTTCTCCTTCTACTGTAGGATCTAGAGCCAATATAACTTCTTCTGTTCTTTCATTCACTCTATTTAAAAGAGTCATTATATTCAATTGATCAGGTAATACTCCTTTTTGAGTGTTGATCAATCCATCTAGTACATGATATACACCATTATATTGCTGCATAGACTCTATTACTGATATATCTTTCGGATTTTGTACCACGCATATGATATTCTGATTCCTATTAGAGTTCTTACAAAACTCACAAAGCTCATCTTCTGTTAAATTACCACATCGCGTACACTTCTTTACCTTCTTTTTTAAATTTACTAGCGTTTCTGCCAATTCAGATATTTCTTCATCAGACCACCCTAATACAGTAAATGCATATCTCTCTGCCGTTTTAGCACCTACTCCTGGTAATTTCTGAAATTCATATATTAAATCATCAAATGTTTTTGGATACATGCTTCACCTTCTAATCTTCTTTTATTTCTATATTAGGAAACAAACTTTTCATATGATCTTCAATACTCATATTATTTTCAGATTCTGCGTCTTTTCTTTTTAAATGAACTTGAAATGGTTCTGGAAGATTACCACTAATCATTCTTTCTTTAAACTCATCCAGTACGCGAGATTGTTGTGTCTTATCCAATGCGAATACTTTCTTTGCTTTTCCTAATAACACTTCCATGAAATCTTCATATCCATAATTCAGTTCAAATTCATTTATTTGTTTCGCAAAGATTTCACTAGATACACATACGACAATATAATTAGATCCACTAGCCATAATAGTACTATTTCTCAATGTAGCCGCATATTTTCCAAATTCTAAACTTGATATGAATTGTCCTATATTATTGAACTTATTCGTATCAATACTTCTTTCCATCTTTGTAGCTCCAACTAACAATTGAATGACAAATTCATCGTTTAATATGATTTTATTATTTTTATTTTCTGACTGTTTTAATGTTTCACGTGAAACATCAGAAATTTCAGATTTCTCTAAAACCCCATTATTATCATCTTTTTGAGTGTTTTTCTCAATTATATCTGAGTCATCAGAAGTATCGTCATATGATGTTTCATAGTTTTCTTCTTCCTCTACCTCTTTAAAATCATTATGATCTGAATCAATAATATGTGTTTTCGATTCATATGAATAACTTGAAATCTTTAATAAAGAGGCTTCTAAGTAATCTAGTGCGTTAGATGCATATGTATATTTATTATATGTATCCATCAATTCTTCCATACACTTAATTCTGAAATTAATAGGTGCTAATTTGAAATATTTCCGAATCATATCTTTGTTCATATCTGAAACTAGAGTTGAATTTTCAGAATAATCTAAAATCAGACTATCCTTCAACATATGAATAAAGTCTGCTGTCAATCGTTTAATATCCATTCCCATATCTGAATATTTCTGAATATCTTTGACAAAACTATCTACATCTTTTTTATATACTGAA
The DNA here is from genome assembly GCF_020593575.1 of Holdemanella sp. DFI.5.55. Lineage (NCBI taxonomy): Bacteria > Bacillati > Bacillota > Erysipelotrichia > Erysipelotrichales > Erysipelotrichaceae > Holdemanella > Holdemanella sp. DFI.5.55. The sequence goes on along the minus strand of NZ_JAJDMK010000005.1, from coordinate 56,866 downwards.
TAAAATAATTTTCCAATATCTTCAGATGTTACGACACCATAAATTTTACGAATATCATTCACATCAATATGAGATGAACAGTATGCAACACATTGATCCAATATGGATAACGCATCTCGCATTCCTCCATCAGCCAATTGAGCAATTAACGTTAATCCATTCTCATCAATTTCAATTCCTTCGTTTTTACAAACAACAGATAATCTATATTTAATGTCATGCATACTCACTTTATTAAAGTCAAATCTTTGACAACGAGAAATAATAGTTGGTAAAACTTTATTAGGTTCTGTAGTCGCAAAAATAAAAATTACATGAGCAGGAGGTTCCTCGATTGTTTTTAACAATGCATTGAATGCTCCAGATGTCATCATATGAACTTCATCAATAATATAAATTTTATATTTTCCCTGCATTGGAGCATACTTCACTTTATCAATCAGATTTCTTACTTCATCTACACCATTGTTGCTGGCGGCATCAATTTCAATAATATCTGGATGACTTCCATTCGCAGCCATTTTACAGTTCTCACAAACTCCACAAGGAGCATCTTGATTATTCGTACAATTTAGTGTCTTCGCAAATATTTTTGCGATTGAAGTTTTTCCTGTTCCTCTAGGACCACAGAATAAATAAGCATGAGCAATACGATTTTGAACAATCGCATTTTTCAATGTCTGAATTATATGTGTTTGTCCAACAACTTCATCAAAATTCGTTGGTCTATATTTTCTATATAACGCTTGATATGCCATTCGTAAAATCCTTTCTATATGTTTATCTGTATCTTATTTTATCATAGTTTTATCTATTTTATAGTGCAATCTAAGAACACTCATGACTAAAGTCACGAGTGTTCTTAGATTGGCAAATGTTAGATAAATAATTTAATAATAAATGATAAATATAGTGCTTTAAATATATACAGATGTTATAATATTGATGAGAAAAAAACGTATGGAAGTTGTTAAAGGAAGAGCTATGTCTATTCTATACAGTATCATATCATATGGTGTGTAAAGTATCGTCGTTATGTCTTGAATGGACAGGTCGCAACAAATTTAAAAGAGCTGCTGACTCAGATTTCAAAGGATAATGGTTTTCAAATCTTGGAAATGAATATGGAGGAAGATTACATCCGTATGCTGATCAATTGTACGCCGCAGCATTACATTCCAAATATTATAAAAGCTATGAAGGGTGTATCAGCCAGACTCTTGATGAAAGAGTTTGGGGATGATCTAAGATCCAAGTTATGGGGTGGACATCTATGGAATCCTTCTTATTTTGTAGCTACAGTTTCTGAAAATACAGAAGAACAGATTATAGAGTATATAAGAAGTCAAAAAAGAAAATAGCGAATCAAAGAATGGATTTTATCAACAAACTATCTACTAGAATCATTACAGAATACGACATCATCTGCATTGAAGATTTAAAAGTAGAGAACATGCTTAAAAACCACAATCTAGCCCAGTCTATATCGGATGTATCCTGGTCAAAGTTCACCACACAGCTAGAATATAAAGCCCAGTGGTATGGAAAAGTGATCAAAAAAGTAGACACATTCTATGCGAGCAGTCAAACCTGTCATTGTTGCAGATATAAGAATGAAGAAACAAAAGATTTAAATGTAAGAGATTGGACATGTCCAAAATGTCATTCAAATCATGACAGAGATGTAAATGCATCTATCAATATATTGATGCAAGGCATATTAGCAAATTAGTTAAAATTAATAAAACAACCGCAGGAACTGCGGGGATAGCTTGGTAAGAAAGGTTTCGATAGAAGCCTGTTCCCAAGAATCTCGTCACTTCAGTGATGAGAGGTTCAATTGGTTGAAATAGGGAAGTGCAATATATATGAAAAGCAGAAATCTTTCAAATTTATGATTTCTGCTTCTTTTTCATATCTCTTTTCTTCTTAAAAAAATGTTTTAATAAATCTGAACATTCTGATTCAAGAATTCCTTTTCTATATTCAGGATGATGATTAAATTCAGACACTTCAAACAAATTTGTACATGTACCCACACAGCCACCTTTAGGATCTGAAGCTCCATATACAACTTCTTTAATTCTAGATTGTATAATCGCACCTGCACACATAGGACATGGTTCTAAAGTTACATATAATATGCAGTCCTCTAATCTCCATGTATTTAATTTCTTACATGCTTTTTGAATTGCCATAATTTCTGCGTGTGCAATGCTTTGTTGTAAAGTCTCACGCTTATTATATCCACGAGCAATAACTTTATCATCTTTCACAATGACACATCCAATTGGAACCTCATCATAGCTTTCTGCTTTTTTAGCCTGCTTGATAGCTTCCTTCATCCATTTCACATCATCCATACTCATATCCTCAAAAAATAAAAAACTACTACACATGATGGAGCTTACTTAAGGCTGCTTCGTTCCCGACCTGACCTGATTCATAAGACATCATTGTAGTAGCTAAGTTATTATATCAAATCCATTTTCAATTAGCAATAGAAAAAAGCTGTCAAAGACAGCTTTTAAGATTAACCAATTTTCTTTTTACCACCCATGTAAGGTTGTAATACTTCTGGAATCAAGATTGATCCATCAGCCTGTAAATTGTTTTCTAAGAATGCAATCAACATTCTTGGTGGAGCAACACAAGTGTTGTTTAATGTATGCGCAAAGTACTTTTCTCCATTTTCACCCTTAACACGAATCTTTAAACGACGTGCCTGAGCATCTGTTAAGTTAGAGCAACTTCCAACTTCGAAGTATTTCTTTTGACGTGGAGACCACGCTTCAACATCCACTGATTTACATTTTAAATCTGCCAAATCACCTGAACAGCATTCCAATGTACGTACTGGAATATCTAATGTTCTGAAGAATTCTACAGTATTCATATATAATTTTTTAAACCATTCCATACTTTCTTCTGGCTTACAAACAACGATCATTTCTTGTTTTTCAAATTGGTGAATACGATACACACCACGTTCTTCAATACCATGAGCACCTTTTTCTTTACGGAAACAAGGTGAGTATGAAGTATAAGTATATGGAAGATCTTTTTCTTCAAGAATTGTATCCTTGAATTTACCAATCATAGAGTGTTCACTTGTACCAATTAAATACAAATCTTCACCTTCGATTTTATACATCATACCTTCCATTTCTGCAAATGACATTACTCCATCAACTACTGAACTACGAATCATATATGGTGGAATTACATAAGTAAATCCTTTTTTATCAATCATGAAATCACGAGCGTAATTTAAGATTGCTGAATGTAGACGAGCAATATCTCCCATTAAATAGTAGAATCCATTTCCAGCTACACGACGTGCTGCATCCAAATCAATACCACTTAAACGTTCCATGATTTCAGTGTGATAAGGAATTTCAAAATCAGGAACAACAGGTTCTCCAAATTTTTCTAATTCAACGTTTTCACTATCATCTTTTCCAATAGGAACACTATCATCAATGATATTTGGAATCTGCATCATTTTTTCAGTAACAGACTCTCTTAATTTAATTTCTTTTTCTTCCAAAGCTGTTAACTCGTGAGCAATCTCAGCAATTTGTTGCTTAATTTCTTCAGCTTCTTCTTTTTTACCTTGGCCCATCAACTTACCAATTTCTTTAGAAATCTTTTTACGATTAGCACGTAAATCATCCGCATGTTGTTGTGTTTGGCGAAGCTCTTTATCCTCCATTAACACTTCATTTACTAAAGGCAATTTGTAGTCTTGGAACTTTTTCTTAATGTTCTCTTTGACAATGTCCGGATTTTCACGGACAAATTTCATATCTAACATGATATCCTCCTCTGCATAAAAAAAGAGACACTCGCACCCATAAAGGGACGATGTCTCGCGTTGCCACCCTTTTTACCATATATATACATATACGATCTCTTAACATGATAACGGTATGTACCGGATCAAACTACTAGTTTCATTCAATCACTCTAAGGTGCTATTCAATTATTCATATCAGTATTTTCACCATCCATACTGTCTCTATTTAATATATGGAATAATCTACTTATCCTTATCTTTGTTTTCAACACATTTATACCATTAATACAAAGCTAAAGTCAACCGCTTATTCTGTGAAATAGCCACATTAAATCGGATTTATCATATGATTCTACTTATCTACAAATCATATTTAATGTTACGACGATATAAAGTATCAAAATATAAGAAATCCATCTGTAATCCATTCCTATAAACAGTAAAACTAAATGAATAATAGTAAGCCTAGTAGAGAAAAGAAGGCAAAAATTCGTTTTGATGTTTCTGTATAATACAAATAATATAATCCAATTACAGATATCACAAAAACAGCTACAGTACATAAAGAACCTATAATATTTTCATGACCAGAAATATAAATACATGCAGCGACAAAGATCATATATACGAAAGAAATTATATCTACAGTTCTATCTTGTCTACAACTTTCCATTTTGTATACATCAAAATTGCAGATTATATTTGCGACTTATTCATTCCACTGATTATTTTTCACCGCAAACAGTGAGAATTTGCATATCTATTATATTTACATTTCTCACTCTTTTTTTGTCTACATTATATATTTGGATTATTTCTATCTGATTTATCATATGAAAAAGGAGTAAAATCATAATTTTACTCCTTGCATGCTTTATTCTTCTGTGTTTTCTTCTGATTCTGCTTCAGGCTCTTCATGATCTACCAATGTCATACGCGTTACTTTCGCATCTCCATTTAAGTTGATCAATCTTACACCTTGTGTATTTCTTCCGTAGATTCCTACATTCTCTAAAGCTACACGGATCATGATTCCATCACTCGCAACAATCATCGCATCTTCTTTACCAGTAACCGCACGCATACACATTAGCTTACCTGTCTTTTCTGTGATATTAATTGTGCTAACACCTTTTTTACCACGAGAAGTCAAACGATAATCTTCGAACTTACTACGCTTACCATATCCATTTTCAGAAACAACAAGAACTGTGTCTCCTTCACTTGATAGTGCAGCACCTACAACTTCACTGCCATCACAATTGAATCCTAATACACCACTTGCACTACGTCCCATGATACGAACTTGATCTTCATTGAATCGAACAGCTTTACCATTTGATCCAGAGATAATTACTTCATCTTGTCCTGTAGTTAATTTCACAAAACGCAATTCATCATCTGGTTTTAAACTAATCGCAATCTTACCATTACGATTGATATTTTCAAATTCAGATACAGATGTACGTTTCACAATGCCATTCTTTGTAACGAATAATAATGTTTCACTTTCATCATCCTTAGGAACAGCTACAAGAACATTAACTTTTTCACCTTTTTCCAAAGTCATTAAATTCACAATTGGAATACCTTTAGATGTTCTAGATCCACTTGGAACATTGTATCCTTTTAATCGATATACACGACCCTTATCTGTAAACAACAACAAGAAATCATGTGTCGACATCGAAATCATAGTATCGATAGAATCCTCTTCATTTAATGTCAATGATTTGATTCCACGACCACCGCGATTTTGAGCACGATATGTATCTACAAGCTGACGCTTAATATATCCAGACTCAGTTAATGTGATAATTACATCTTCCACTGGAATTAAGTCTTCATCTTCCATATCAACAGAAGCATCACTAATTTCAGTTCTTCTTTCATCACCATATTTCTGATCAATTTCAGTTAAATCATCACGAATGATTTGAAGAACACGATCATGATTTGCCAAGATATCCTTCAAATCTTCAATTGTCAATAATAATTGTTGATATTCATTTTCAATCTTATCTCGTTCCAATCCAGATAATCTTCTTAACTGCATTGCCAAGATAGCTTTAGCTTGAATCATACTCAATCCAAACGCATCACATAAATCTTGAGATAAACCGGCCTCATCTTTTTTAGAACTACGAATCATATGAATAACTTCATCGATATGATCCATCGCAATTCGTAAACCTTCTAAGATATGTGCACGATCCTGTGCCTTCTTTAACTCAAACTGTGTTTTTCTTACAACTACATCAACCTGATGATCAATATAATCATGAATAATATCTTTTAAAGGCAATTGTTTAGGACGACCATTTTCAAGTGCCAACATATTGATACCAAATGAAGTTTGAAGTGGTGTTAATCTAAACAACTGATTTAAAATTACTTCTTCCTGCGCATCCTTCTTTAGCTCCATTACAATACGAATACCTTCACGGTTACTTTCATCGTTTAAATAAGTAACACCTTGAATTGCTTTATCACGAATTAAAGAAGCCATTTTAGTAATTAAGTTTGCCTTATTGACCTGATAAGGAATTTCATAGAAAATAATCTGTTTCTTTCCGTTTGATAATTCTTCAACACGATACTTAGAACGAATCATAATGGATCCACGTCCTGTTTCAAATGCTTGACGAATACCTTTACGACCCAAAATGATTCCTCCAGTAGGGAAGTCTGGTCCTTTAATTACTTCCATTAATTGAGGAACTGTAATATCCGGATCATCCATTACCGCAAAAATGGCTTGAATTGTTTCTGATAAATTATGAGGTGGAATATTTGTTGCCATACCAACCGCAATACCCACAGCACCATTGATCAACAAGTTTGGAATACGACTAGGCAGCACAACCGGTTCGCTTTCTTCTCCATCATAGTTTGGAATAAAATCAACCGTATCCTTTTGAATATCACGCAGCATCTCCATAGAGATTTTTGACATACGAGCTTCCGTATAACGCATTGCCGCAGCTCCATCTCCATCTAGAGAACCAAAGTTTCCATGACCATCCACTAATGGATATCGATAAGAGAAATCCTGGGCCATACGAACCATCGCATCATATACAGCTGTATCCCCATGAGGGTGATACTTACCAATAACTTCACCAACAATACGTGCACTCTTTTTATGTGCAACACCTGAAGTAATTCCCAATTGATTCATCGCATGCAAAATACGACGATGAACTGGTTTCATACCATCACGAACATCTGGTAATGCACGTGAAACAATAACAGACATTGAATAATCTAGAAAGGCTGTACGCATTTCTTTGGATATTTCAACATCTTCTACATAGTCATATCGCTTATTTTCTTCTTCCATAAGGACCTCCTACTAGTAATCCAAATTAGCGTATACAGCATTTTCCTGAATATATTCACGCCGAGGCTCTACATCCTCACCCATCAACATATCAAATACACTGTCCGCTTCCATCGCATCATCAATTGTGACACGTTTCAATACTCTATGATGTGGATCCATTGTTGTTTCCCACAACTGTTCTGCATCCATTTCCCCTAAACCTTTATAACGCTGAACTTTGTACCCATCTTTAAATTCTTCGCGCAACTGATCCATTTCCTGTTCCTTATACGCATAGGCAATCTTTTTTCCTTTTTGCACCTTATATAAAGGAGGTTGTGCAATATAAACATATCCACCTTCAATAACAGGTTTCATAAAACGATATAAGAAAGTCAACATCAATGTACAAATATGACTACCATCGACATCGGCATCGGTCATAATAACAATTTTGTGATAACGTAATTTCGTTACATCTACATCTTCTTGAATTCCACATCCAAAAGCAGTAATCATACTACGAATTTCCTGGTTTTCAAAAATACGATGCGTTCTAGCTTTTTCAACATTTAAAATCTTACCACGCAAAGGTAAAATAGCTTGTGTTTTCGCGTCACGACCTTGTTTCGCGCTGCCCCCGGCAGAATCACCTTCGACTATATAAATTTCACATTCACTAGCATCTTTACTTGAACAATCCGTTAATTTACCTGGTAATGAACTAATTCCATCCAATGCAGATTTACGACGTGTTAATTCACGAGCTTTTTTTGCTGCAATTCTTGCCTTGCTGGCAATTTCTGCCTTTTCTACAATAGCCTTGGCAATATCTGGATTTTCTAAGAAGAAACGATTGATCTGTTCACCCGCAATATTTGAAACAATCTTACGAACTTCACTATTTCCTAATTTTGTCTTTGTCTGTCCTTCATACTGAGGATCCGGGTGCTTAACAGAAATAATCGCAACCAATCCCTCTTTAACGTCATCCTGAGATAAACTCTCATCCTTTTTGATCATATTATTATTTTTCGCATAGGCATTAATACAACGAGTCAAAGCCATTCTGAAACCATCTTCGTGATATCCACCTTCATGCGTATGAATATTATTGCAGAAAGAATAAATACTAGATTGATAGCCATCGTTATATTGCAAAGCAACTTCTGCAAGAATACCATCCTGCAATCCCTCTACATAAATGACTTTGTCACTGATTGTACTCTTATTCTTATTTAAGAATTGTACATACTCAATAATTCCACCCTCATATTTATAGTCATTACTTGGACCATCTGATGTTCTTTTATCAGTTAAAGTTAAACGTATATCCTTATTTAAAAAGGCAAGCTGACGCAGACGAGAATTCAACGTTTCATAATCATAAACTGTTGTATCCTTAAAAATCGTTGGATCTGCTTTAAAACGAACTAAAGTACCTGTTTCTTCTGTTGTACCAATAATTTTTAAAGGCTCCACCGCATGTCCACCATTTTCAAAACGAATAAAATAAATTTTACCATCCTGATAAACAGTAACCTCTAACCATTCACTCAACGCATTAACGACACTGGCACCAACACCATGCAAACCTCCGGAAACCTTATAAGCACCTCCACCAAATTTTCCACCTGCATGTAATACCGTCATAATTGTTTCTACTGCGCTAATCCCTGTCTTTTCATGAATTCCAACTGGCATACCACGACCATTATCACGTACCGCAATAATATCCTCTGGCTCAATTGTCACATCAATTCGATTCGCAAAACCAGCCAAGGCCTCATCAATACCATTATCTACAATTTCCCAAACTAGATGGTGAAGTCCACGTACAGAAGTGGAACCAATATACATACCTGGTCTCAAACGAACCGCTTCTAACCCTTCTAACACCTGAATATCATCCGCTGTATACGAATGTTCTACTTGTGTAGCTTGTGTTTCTAATTCTTCAAATTCAAGAATCTCTTTTTGTAATTCATCCTGACTCATTTGTAGACCTCCTTGATTCTCCCTTGTTCTATATCATAGAATCGAACTTCACGATTCCAATGCATATTCAATCGTTCTGTTGTTGTTATAAAAATCTGCATATCATTAGGAAGCTTTTCAATTAATTGTCGCTTTCTAAGATTATCCAGTTCACTAAATACGTCATCCAATAATAAAATTGGATATTGCCCACTCTTTTCATAAATAATTTGGGCTAAACCCAATTTAAGTGCCAATACAAAACTTCTTTTCTGCCCCTGACTAGCCACTTCACATACAGGTTTTCCATTCAATTCAAATAAAATATCATCCCTATGAATTCCAATCAAAGTCTGATGATATTTTTTTTCTTTTTCAAAAACCTTGGCATAAGCTTCCTTCATATCTCCATCCAAATCAATAAACGTTATATACTTAGCATCTATATATTCTTTTTCATTTGAAAAGAATGGATATAGCTCACGCGCTTTTATCATCAAAGAATTCAAAAATTCATTTCTTTGTTTCATAATGATTTTTTGAACATCTATCATCTGATCCAAATAAATTTGAACTAAACACTCATCCACTTTACTCTGTTTCAAAGCTTGATTTCTCTGCTTTAAAATTTTTTGATACGAAGATAACGTAACCGTATACGTTTTTGACAATTTCATTAACTCCATATCAATAAATCGTCTTCGATTTTTTGGAGATGAAGTAAATAAAGATAAATCGTCTGGACAAAATAAGATCGCATTTTCAATTCCAATAAAATCCGAATACTTCTTAACTGGATTTTGAAAACGAAACAAATGCTTTTTTTGATGATCCACAATCACTTTCAATTCTTCTTTTCTGTGATTAGACTCCACCGCTGCCTGAACACAAAATTCATTGCACCCATGCATGATCATACTGTCCAATTGATTTGTTCGAAACGAACGCAAATGACTTAAAAAATAAATAGCTTCAATTAAGTTCGTTTTTCCCTGTGCGTTTTTTCCATATAAAAAATGAATGCATTTTGGTGTAAAAGAAAAAGACATGGTTTCATAATTACGGAAATGAAAACATGTCAGTTTTTCAACATTCATTTCACTTCAATCCTTATTCCATTAGTTTCTACAATATCTCCATGGTAGATCTTTTTTCCACGACGATTTTCATTAACGCCGTTGACTAATACTTCCATGTTTGCTAAATATTCCTTGGCCTGTCCACCACTATAGACAACATCGCAAGCTTTCAGCAATTGTGCTAATGTAATATACTCATCTTTAAGTTCAAATTCCATGAAAATACCTCTTTTCGCACTATAATTATATCATAAAACGACATAAATAGCTATGCGTACAGAGATACCGATATAAAAAGAAACCGTTTAAAACGAGTTTAAACGGCATTTTCTTTAATCATAACTACGAATTGGCACTAAAATCATTAAGACTGAAGCATCTTCCGGATTTGATACCTTGATAGGCTTCATAAATCCAGAAAATTCAATTAATACTTTTTCGCATCCCAATGCCTTGATCGCATCCAACATATATGTACCATTACATGTCAATGAAATATCTTCTCCTTCATATTCACACTTAGTCAATACTTCATCAGAGTTTCCAATTTCACTTGAATACGTCTTAACATGAGTTTCTGCAGTTGAACATTCCAATTTTATTAAATGTACTTTATCATTACGAATGAAGTTAGTACGATCAATTGTACCTGCAATTTCATATGAATCCACCAACATCTTAGATACACAACTTGTAGGAATAATTCTTTGTACATCTGGGAAAGTTCCATCAATCAAACGAGTTTGGATAATTGTTTTATCAAATACAAACTGTGCTTTTTTAGAATCTGCATAAATATCGATTGTATCATCATCCGAAACAGAACGAACAACCTCAGTTAAAGATTTACTAGGAATTGTGATATTAAAATCTTGACTTGAATTCAATTCAATTGTTTTTCTAGCTAAACGATATGAGTCTGTTCCAGAACAATACAACATATTACCTTGTGAATTGAAGTTTACCCCTGTTAATACTGGACGTTGATCTTTATCGCTGCACGCAAATGCAGTTTGAGAAACAATAGATTTTAAACCTGTTGCCTTCAATACAAAATGATGATTAGGTTGTGTAAAATCAATATCAGGATATTCATTAGAACGAATACCATTTAAATTAAATTGACCATTATCACTAGAAATACGAACTAAAGAGTAGTCAATTACTTCAATTTCAATATTTTTACAATCCAACTTACGAACAATTTCTAACAAATACTTAGAATCAATAATAATAGATCCTTCTTCTTCAATATCTAAATTATTCAATTCACCAGGAACAATTACAGTACGAATGGATATATTTGAATCACTACCAGTTAAAATCATTGAACCATCTTTTAAATCAATACAAATACCTGATAGTGCAGGCAATGGAGAAAAGACACTAATAGCTCTAGAAACAATAGATAGCTTGTCATAAAAATATTTTCGATCAATAGAAAAATGCATAAAATCCTCCTTTTATTAATATATTTATATATAAATTATAATATAAGGGACTGTATAAGTGTGTAAAAATTGCACAGACCCTTTAAAATACCTACTCTATGCTAATTTTTAGGGTGTGGATTCCATGAGGAATACAGTGTATAAATTAAGAATCCAAAGTGCTACGAATTTTTTCAACAGCTGTTTTAAAAGCTTCATCTTTTTGAATCAATTTTTTAGCACGCTCATACGAACTAGAGATTGTAGTATGGTCTCTACCACCTAATTCTTGGCCGATAGATACATAAGATTTATGAAGCAAGTCTCTGGATAAATAAACACAAATATGACGTGCATTTGCGATAAATTTTTGACGACATTTTCCCTCTAAATCTTTATAAGAAAGGCCATAGAAGCGAGTAACAGCTTTTTTAATCTTTTTGATTGTCAATTCATCCGATTGCGATACAATAGGCTCTTTAATAAGCACTTTACGCGCAAAATCCATGTCAATTACATCTGGATTGAATAAAGTTGCATTAAAAATTAAGCGATTTAAAGTACCTTCTAGATTTCTGACGTCATTTGAATATTTACCAGCCAAATAATCAATAACATCTTCACTCATGTTCACACTTTCTTCACGTCCCTCGATTTTTTTCTTTAAAATTGCTTTACTTGTTTCAAATTCCGGTTTAGAAATACTGATTGTAAGCCCAGAAACAAAGCGTGAAATTAAACGAGACTGTAATCCACTAATTTCACTAGGATGCATATCACTTGTGATAATAATCTGTGTGTTCTTTTGAATCAACTGATTATAGACAGTGAAGAAGATTTCCTGACTGCTAGAATGTTGCTGCAAATTTTGAATATCATCAATCAAAAAATAATCACAATCTAAAAGTTGTTCTTTTACTCTTTCTACAGTATTGCCATGAACATTTTTGGTTTTCATAGCTTCAATCAATAAAGAAACTAAATCACCACTATACATGTAGATGACTTTACATTCAGGATGTTCCTTAGCTAGATAATTTCCCATCGCATGTAGTAAATGGGTTTTACCTAAGCCAGAATTACCATATAACATAAGTGGATTAAAAAGATGTGAAGTCGTTTGTGTACAACAAGCTAAACATGCGGCATAAGCCTCCGCATTAGAATTACCTTCGACAAAATTTTCAAATGTATAAGAAGGATTGAATTTATTTTCTAATAAAACATTCGTTCTTTGTTTGACAACCTCTTCAGGCATCATTTTTTCCATTTCTCTTTGGTGAATAAACTGAATTGTTAATGTATCGCCCCATACCTCACTTAAAGTGGATTCAAACAGTTCTTTTTCTTTCTGTTTCTTTAAAATACTAAAAGTGATTGTAGAACGATAGGCTACATAAGCTATATTATCCTCTATTTTAAATAGAGTTGTTTTTGAAATCCATGAATTGAATGTATGACTATCAAAATAGTTGGATTCTTGTATCTTTTGTAAAGTTTCATTCCATATCGATGTATAAGACATGGTAGACATAGTAAAACCTCCTTGCAGTATTACTATTATACACGATTTTTACACTTATCCCCATTTATTCTTTTGGGATAAATCTTTTCCCAATGTGGACTTATGTGCAAAAAAAATGAACAAAATCGGGATAACTCACTTTATATTCATATTAAATACATAGCGAATTATTGATAAACAAAGGCTCTCAATGACTTTTCCCAAGTTATACAGAGCATGGATTTAGAATGTCTTTATCCACTGTATAACTTATGATTTTATATACATTTTATATGTATATTTTGAATTAAAATAAAATAGAATGCAGATCCATATATATAATATGTGGATAATATATAGACCATTTTGTGTAAAACTAATAAAATGTTATAATGAAGTGTAGGAATATAAAGGGGTATAAAAGTATATGTATATTTTTAAATCGAATATAAATCAAAAAGAATACGATCACTTTGTAGAAAATCATCCTAGTTGTAGTTTGCTTCAAAGCTACAAATGGTCAAATATAAAAAATAATTGGAACTCCATTTATACAGGGGTTTATGAAAAGGATACATTAGTAGCCGCCGGGTTGGTATTGATTCGTCCATTACCACTTTCTTTTTCTATGTTTTATTTGCCTAGAGGACCAATTTTAGATTATAAAAATAAAGAGTTATTGAATTTTTACTTTACAGAATTAAAGAAAATTGCCAAAAAAGAACATTGTTTATTTATTAAATTTGATCCAAGTATTTTAATTTCAAGCTTCCACTTAGACGAAGAAAGAAAAGAATTTAATTATAAGGAAGAGTTTGAAAATATTAAATCATGTAAAGCCATTCATTATGGATTCAATAAAGATTTTGATACAACCATTCAACCAAGATACAATATGGTAGAGTATGCGGATGATTTTGGAATGGACAATTTATCTAAAAAAGGGAAAAAGAACATTAAAATTGCTCAGAAACAAAATTTAGATATTCAATTTGGACACAAAGAATTATTGGAAGACTTTGATAAAGTCATGAAATGTACAGAGGAAAGAAAAGGAATTTCTTTACGAACAAAAGAGTATTATGAATTACTTCTAGATACATATGCAGATGATGCATTTATCACTTTAGCCTATTTCCATATCCACGATATGTTAAAAGAGACAAAAGAAAGATATGAACAGTGTTTACTAGATTTAGAGAGTTGTCCAGAGAACGCAAAGAAGAAACGTTTTACCTTGGAAGAATTAAAAGACTCATTAGAGAAGAAAATCAGTAAATATGAAGAAGATGTGAAAACATATGGTGAAACAGTCTGTGTTTGTGGAACACTAACCGTAAAATATGGACATACATCAGAAATTTTATATGCAGGAATGAATGAAGATTTTAAACGTTTGATGGGCCCCTATTTAACTTGGTATAAAACAATGGAAAAATGTTTTGAACTTGGATGTAAAACAAGTAATATGGGTGGAATTGAAGGAACTCTTAAGGGAGGACTTGTTGATTTTAAAGAAATATATCATCCTAGAATCAATGAATACATTGGTGAATTTGATATTCCGGTTAATTCAATATTGTATAATGTTGCATTTAAATTTTATAAGAAGATTAAGGAAAGAAACGCAAAACACAAATAATTTAAGCATGATCTAAGTACGACCATCTATTATATCCAAGTAAGGATGGAATTTGACATGTCGTATTTATTTTTTAAAGAGATAAACCGTGAAGAATTTGATGAATTTGTAGAAAAGCATGAATATTGTAATTAACCACAAAGCTATAACTGAGCAAAAGTAAAAAGTAATTGGGATCATATGTATACAGGTGTGTATAAAGACAATGTATTAGTCGCAACAGGTTTAATATTGATAAAAAGATTGCCATTATCATTTTGTATGTACTATTTACCCAGAGGTCCTATGATGGATTATAAGGATAACGTGCTTGTTCAATATTATTTTGATCAATAAAAAAAGGTCGCAAAAAAAAGATCATTGTATCTTTATTAAATTTGATCCAGCTATTCATGTTAATGATTATGATTCAAAATCATATAATACAAATCGATATGAATATACAGATACATATTTAAAAATATTCAAAAGCTGTAAAGCTATACATCATGGCTATACAATGAGTATTGCGGATACAGTACAGGCTAGATTTCAATCGAACGTATATTCATATGAAAATATAGAGAAAACATTGCCAAAACATACGAAACGTTTAATTAAGGATTCATAGCGTAGAAATGTTCAAATTATTCATGGACAAGGTGAATTGCTAGATGAATTCAGCCGACTTGTAGAATTGACGGAATCAAGAAAAGGCGTTGCGTTAAGAGATAAAGAATATTTCAAGACATTATTAGAAAATTGTCCTGAAGGAAGCGTCATCTTTTTAGCGACTTGTAACGTATATCAATTAGATAAAGAGGCAAAGGAAAAGAAGGTACAGCTTGAAAAAGAAATGCTGCAACATCTGAAAATGCTAAAAAGAAATTGCATCGTTTAGAAGATTAATTGCAAAGTGTAAATAAAGATATTAATGAATATAAGAAATTGTTTGATGAATTTGGTCAAGAAGATAAAGAGATTGCGATTGCAGGAATACTTAGTATTCAATATGGAAATACTTGTGAAATGTTGTATGCAGGAATGGACGAAAGATTCAAAAAATTTATGCCTCAATATAAAGAATATGTTGAAAACTTTAACTGGGCATTTGATAGAGGATGTTTATGGAGTAATATGGGTGGTGTAGAAGGATCTTTAGATGATGGATTGACAAAATTTAAAGATAACTTTAATCCAACTATAAATGAAATGATAGGAGAATTTGATATACCGGTTTATCCATTTATGTAGCGTTTAACTCAAAAAGCGTATGAAATACTTAAAAGTAAGCATAAGTAATAATTATTTTATTGACAATCATTTTAATTTATGTTTATAATGTTTGAGCAATCTTATTTGAAAATTTAGAAGAAGAAGACTGAGGGGTGTAATCAAGATGAAAAGAACATATCAGCCAAGTAAGAGAAAACACCAAAAAGTTCATGGCTTCCGTGCTCGTATGGCAACTGTTGGTGGACGTAACGTTCTTTCTAGAAGAAGAGCGAAAGGCAGAAAGGTTTTATCCGCATAGAAATCACCTGCTAGGTGATTTTTTTGTCTGGATAGGGAAATAACATGAAAAAAGAATTTCGTGTATTAAAAAACTATGAGTTTTCTTCCATCATCCAGAATCGACAATTTGTTAAGTCGTCGTCTTTTGTTTGTTATTTTCAAAAACGTAAACTAGACCATGCAAGAGTCGGAATCAGTGTTGGCAAAAAATTAGGAAATGCGGTCTGTCGAAATAAAGTGAAAAGACAGCTTCGTAGTATAGTAGATGATATTTTTACATTTGAAGAGGGATATGATCTTATTATTATAGTCCGACCTGCCTACGCAAATAAATTGTTTGAAGAAAATAAAAATGAAATGAAAGAAAATCAAAATCGGATAAATAAAAGATTTTTGAAGAAGTAGAGGAATAAAAAATGAAACAATTTTTGCAGAAAAAAGCAAAATTGGTCTTTCTATGTATGTTGGTATTATTAACATGTACGGCTTGTGCAAATCCAAGAGGTAGAGATGGAAAAACATTAGCAGACCAAATTATTGCAAGTGAAGAAACAACAATTGATGCAAGTCAAATCAATTACAAAGACATTTCTGATAAAGAATTAAAGAAAGAAATTAAAAAGAATATTAAAGATGGACAATATACAATTCAACCAACAACTTTTAAAGAATCTATGTCAAAAGGATGGTTCGAAGGTTTAATTGTTTGGCCAATTGCACAAATTATCAACTTAATTTCAGCAAAAACAGATGCCGGTGTAGGTATTATTTTAACAACATTGTTAATTCAGGTGCTTGTATTTTTATTTACACGTAAATCACAAATGTCTACACAAAGAATGCAGGAAATTCAACCTGAAATTCAAAAGATTCAAAATAAATATAAAGATAAAACAGATGAGCGTTCTAAAATGCAGATGGCTCAAGAAATGCAGAATATTTATCAAAAATACGATATTCACCCATTTGGTTCAATGTTAATTACTTTCATCCAGCTGCCAATCATGATGGGTATGTATTATGCAACAATGCGTTCAGTAAGTGTTGTTAGCGGAAGCTTTATGGGTATTTCTTTAGCAGGTACTCCACTTGATGGATTTAAAGCACTCGATATCGCATATATCTCAATTTATGTGTTGATGGTTATCTTCTATATTGTATCAATGAAATTACCTCAATGGTTAAAGAAATGGCAAGATAAGAAAGATAACGTTAAAGTTAAAAAATATGCACAGGAAGAAACAAATCCTATGGCTAACAGCATGAACATGTCAATGTATTTCATGACAGCAATGATTTGTATTATGTATATTTCATGGCCAATGGCGATGTCATTCTATTGGTTAGTATCAAGTGTAATTCGTGTATGTCAATCATTGATCCTACACAAAGTTATGAACAAAAAGTAGGTATAACATATGGAATTCGCTAAATTTACTGGAAAAACTTTAGATGAAGCTTTAGTAGCTGCTTGCAATGCTAAAGGATGTACAAAAGAAGAACTTCATTATGAAGTTACAGAAGAAAAAAGTGGTTTTTTAGGAATCGGAAAAACAATTGAAATTGAAGCATATTGCCCAAAAGATATTGAAGATTTCATTAAGTCATATATTCAAACATATTTTGACAATGCAGAATTAGATGGAACTGTTGAAATTGAAAATGATCATGGTTTTTATCGTATTACTGTAAACACAAAAAACAATGCGATTATGATTGGTAAAGCGGGTAAGTCTTTACAAGCATTCAATCGTTTAGTTAAAGCTGCAGTAAGTGCAGCATTCAAAAAGCGTATCGGACTTTTAATCGATGTGAATGGTTATAAGGAAGAAAGATACGAAAAAATCTGTAAAATGGCAGTTCGCGTCGCAAAAGATGTACGTCGTACAAAAGTAGATGCAGTATTAGATCCAATGCCAGCCGATGAAAGAAAGGCAATTCACAATGCTTTAGCAGGAATGAACGATATTTCTACTAAGAGTGAAGGTGAAGGCGAAGGACGTCGTTTACACATTTTGTATACACCAGGAAAAGATGAAGAATAACGGGATAATCCCGTTATTTTTTTGAAGGAGGGCTTCATGAAAATTATTATTGGATTAGGGAATATTGGTAGAGAATATGAAAATACGCGTCATAATGCAGGCTTTATGGCGATTGATAAATTGGCACAAATGCTAGAAATGGATTTTAATCAGGAAAAGTTTTCGGCTTATTTTGCGAAAAAGAAAATTGATGGAGAAGACATAATTTTATTAAAACCAACCACATATATGAATAATAGTGGTATCGCATTAAGACAATGCATGGATTTCTATAAAGTGCCTTCTGAAGATATCCTTGTATTATATGATGATATGGATATGCCTGTTGGAAAACTTCGTTTGCGTCAAAAAGGTAGTGCTGGTGGTCATAACGGAATCAAGAGTATTATTTCTCATATTGGCACACAGGAATTTGATCGTATTCGCATAGGAATTGGTAAAGATAAATTAATTCCAGTTGTAGACTGGGTACTGGGTAAATTCCCTCAAGAACAACAAGAGGATTTAAATCATGCTTTAGAACAAGCCGCGAAAGCAGCTAAATTTTCAATAAAACACTCTTTTAGTGACACAATGAATAGGTATAATAAGAAGTAGAAGGTGATATTTTTGAAAGATACAATATTAAATAAATTACAGTCCAATCCAGTAGCTCAACAAATGCTTCAATTTGGCAATAATATTGGTAACTTATTTCCAAATGAAGAAGCTTTATGTATGGCCAGTGCTTTTATGCAGGATCAACAAACACGAATTGTAGTTAAGAAAAATCGTTATGAAGCGCAACAACTCTATCAAAGATTGAAACCACTTATCAATGATACATTATTATTTGTGATGGAAGAATCTTTGCGTGTACAAGCCATCGCTTCAAGTCCAGAAGATAAACAAGAACAACTCTATGTATTAACTCAGCTTGTGAAAGAAGATAAGCCACGTATTATCATATGTAATACGGCGGCCTTTTTACGTTACTTACCCGATAAAGAATTATTTAAAAGTCTTTGTTACAAATTTGAAGTAGATCAAGAAATTACGATGGCAGAATTGAAACAAAAACTAAATCGTGCCGGCTATACAAAGGTCAATTATGTAGATCGTCCATGTACATACGCAAGTCGTGGAGGAATTGTCGATGTATATTGCCTTGAATATGAACATCCAATTCGTATTGAATTTTTTGATACAGTGATTGAATCCATTCGTTTATTTCATGAAGAAACTCAACGAACAATTCAAACAATAGATTCTGTATTGATTAATCCAGCTACAGATTTATTGTTTACAGATGATCAGATTGAGTATCTTCAAAAAGAAATTGATTCTGAATTAGAAAAACAACAGGCAAAATTAATTCAAGATGATTATGACTTCTTATTAGATTATATTGAAAAAGATAAGATTTCTATAGAAAACTATAATATTGATCCACATTTGTATATTTATTTTAGTTATTTAAATGCCAATAAATTAACTGACTATGTCAATGGACACATTATTTTCTCAAGTCAGGAAGAAGTGGAAAGTGGATATAAAAAATTGAATGAGGAAACGATATCTTTTATTCAGGAAATGGTTGAATCGCATCAATATTTACCTAAGTATTGTATGTTCCATGACATACTTACATTTGAAAAAGAACATACGATTCAGATGTTCCATGATTTCTTAGATTTTAAACATCCAATCTTCTCAAATATAGAGACATTAGAACAATCAGATCAACCATTGATTCAAATTCTAGAGAATCTAAAAGGGGAAAATATCTATATTTCTTTGGATGAGGAACATACAAAAAAAGTGCAGGAAGCCTTAAAAGCTTATTCAATTCATAGGAATATCACATTTATTAAAGATGACTTTTATGAAGGATTTACATATGAAGATATTTCTGTTTATACACAACAGGAATTATTTCATCATCCTAGTCAAATTAAGCGTTATCAGAAAACATTTAAGCAAGGTCAGATTTTACAGAATATTCTTGAACTAGAACCAAACGATTATGTTGTACATGAACAATATGGTATTGGCCAATATGTTGGAATTACAACGCGAAAAATAAAAGGAAAGACATTAGATTATTTACATGTTTTATACAATGGAGGCGATGAATTATTTGTCCCATTATCACAATTTCAGTTGGTAAGAAAATATGTGTCCAAAGAAGGTGTGGGCATCAAATTATCGCAATTGGGTTCTAACAAATGGAAAAAGACGAAGGAAAAGGTTTCTAAAAAGGTTGAAGAAATTGCGTCTCGATTAGTTGAGTTATATGCGAAGCGAAATGAAGATATTGGTTTTGCGTTCAGTAAAGATGATGATCTACAAAGAGAATTTGAAGAAGCCTTTGAATATGAGGCAACACCAGATCAAATGAAAGCTACAGAAGAAATCAAACGAGAAATGGAAAAGCCAAAACCAATGGATCACTTATTATGTGGAGATGTAGGGTTTGGTAAGACAGAAGTAGCTATGCGTGCTGCATTCAAGGCTATTTCAAATAATAAACAAGTAGCTTTACTGTGCCCAACTACAATTTTATCTATGCAACATTATCAGACGTTTATAAAGCGTTTTGAAAATGTAGGTGCTAATATTCGCGTAGTGAATCGTTTTGTGCCAACAAAAGAAATGAGTCAGATTAAAAAAGAATTGGCGGATGGGCAAGTTGATATTATTATTGGTACACATAAATTATTGAATAAATCTTTTCAATATAAAAGCTTAGGTTTATTGATTATTGATGAGGAGCAGCGATTTGGAGTTGAGCACAAAGAAAAAATTAAAGAGATGAAAAACACAATCGACGTTTTATCTTTAAGTGCAACACCAATTCCTAGAACTTTACAGATGTCTTTGATTGGGGTACGTACGATTTCACAATTGAATACACCACCATTGCATCGTCATCCAATTCAAACGTATGTGATGGAAAACAAAAAGAGTGTCGTGAAAGAAATCATTCAAAGAGAATTATCTCGTGGAGGACAAGTTTTTTATTTGTATAACCACGTATCGAATATCTATTCTGTAGCTAAAAATATTCAAAATATGTTCCCTGATACCAAAGTAGCAGTGGCACATGGACGTATGGATAAGAATGATATTGAGCAGACGATGATTGATTTTGAACAAGATAAATATCAAATTTTAGTTTGTACAACAATTATTGAAACTGGACTAGATATTGCGAATGCGAATACGATGATCATTGATGATGCCGATCGTTTTGGATTGTCTCAACTTTATCAGATTCGAGGTCGTGTGGGGCGTCGTGAAAAAATCGCATATTGTTATTTATTGGTACAGCCACAAAAAGAATTAACAGAACAGGCACATAAAAGGTTAAAAGCCATTAAAGAATTTACATCTTTAGGCAGTGGATATAAAGTGGCTATGCGAGATTTAACAATTCGTGGAGCCGGAGACATGCTTGGGCCGCAACAAGCAGGATTTATTGATGATGTTGGTTTGGATTTATATCTTGAAATGTTGGCAAGTGCCATTAAGGAAAAGCAAGGCAAGCCAATTGAGAATAAAAAGAATGATAAAGTGGCTCAA
The DNA here is from genome assembly GCF_020593575.1 of Holdemanella sp. DFI.5.55. Classification (NCBI taxonomy): domain Bacteria; kingdom Bacillati; phylum Bacillota; class Erysipelotrichia; order Erysipelotrichales; family Erysipelotrichaceae; genus Holdemanella; species Holdemanella sp. DFI.5.55. The sequence goes on along the minus strand of NZ_JAJDMK010000005.1, from coordinate 35,007 downwards.
GTTCAGCTATCGGGATATATACCTAAAAAATTCACAGATAATGATGGAGATAAATTAGAAATCTATCAACACATTAAGAAAACAGAGAGTCTTACTGAATTGATTGAATATGAAAAACGTGTTGAAGACTTATTTGGGCATATTCCAAATGAAGTAAAACAATTGTTTGAACAGAAAAAACTGGATTTCTTTGTGAATCGAGAAGGTGTTGAATCATTAAAAGAAACAGATGACGTCGTTACAATCACAATGAGTGCTGAATGGTCAAAGAATTGTGATGGTGTCAAATTATTTGGAGCTATCAATGATATTAGTCGAAAGATCAATTTGAAATTAGAGAGTGGAAAAATTAAGATCATGATTTCTAAACGATTAAAGAAACATATTGAATTGTTGATGCAGGTTATTGATAAATTAGAAGGAGAGTTTTGATGCGATTAGATAAATATTTAAAAACAGCACGAATCTTAAAAAGAAGAGAAGCTGCTAAAGAATTAGCTTTACAAGGACGTATCTGGGTCAATGAACGAGTGGCAAAACCAAGTACAGAATTAAAAATAGGTGATACAATTCGTATTCGTTTTGGAGCAAGACTTCTTGAAATTCGTGTATTAGATATTCAAAAACAAGTTTCGAAACAAAATGCCCAACTGTTGTTTGAAATTATACACGAAGAAAGAATCGAAGATGAACAAGCTTAATGTTGTGTGCGGAGCTCTTATCATAGATGGAAAAGTGATGATTGCCCAAAGAAATTATGGTTCAAGCAAAGGTTTCTTTGAATTTCCTGGTGGAAAAGTTGAGAAAAGTGAAACAAAAGAAGAGGCATTAATTCGGGAATGGAAAGAAGAATGTGATATTGACATTCACAATGTGCAATATTTAGCTTCTAGCGTAGATTATCAAAATGGATATGAAATTCACTTAACTTGTTTCACATGTACTTCTAATGAAAAACCAACAAAATTAAGTGTGCATTCAGAATATATTTGGACAACTCCAGATCATATATATGACTATAACTTCTTTAAATCTGATAAAATGCTTGTAGAAGCATTAAAGGGGGTATGGCCATGTTTAACAAAACCAATGAAACCAAAGTATTAAGAGATCCTGTGCATGGATATATTCATGTGAAGTATCAAGTGATATGGGATTGCATCAACGCAAAAGAATTTCAAAGATTGCATCGTATCCATCAATTGGGTGGAGATTTTCAAATCTATCATACGGCGGAGCATTCCCGGTTTTCTCATAGTTTAGGTGTATATGAAATCACAAGACGGATGTGTGAAGAAGTGGATTCAATTGCGGCTACTTTAAGTGAATATGAAAAAATTCAGGTTTTATGTGCTGCTTTGTTGCATGATTTAGGACATGGACCATTTTCTCACTTCTTTGAAACACTTCACAAGAAACATCATGAACAAATGACTTGTGATTTAATTTTGGATCCAGAAACAGAAATTCATAAAGCACTAATTAAAGAGGATGAGGCTCTTCCACAAAATATTATGTTGATTCTAACACATCAACATGCAAAACCAATGATGTATCAAATGATTAGTTCACAACTGGATGCGGATCGAATGGATTATCTATTAAGAGATGCCTACGAAACAGGTACAAGCTATGGAAATTTTGATTTGGAAAGAATCTTACGTACTTTACGAGTAAAAAATGATTCTCTATGTGTGAAAATGAGTGGAATGCACAGTATTGAAGACTATATTATGGCAAGATACCACATGTATTGGCAGGTTTACCTTCATCCAGATGCCAAATCATATGAAATTATGATTCAACAATTCTTTAAACGATATACACAAGTACGAAACATAGAAGTATTTGAACCATTATTGAATGGCGAGTTATCGAATAAGGATTTTTATTTAATGGATGAACATCGAATGTTCTATGGTTTTCAACAAGCTCTAGAATGTGAAGATGAAATTCTAAAGGATTTCGCAAATCGAATTTTGAATCGTCATTTGTTTGAATGGATAGAAGATCCAAGTCACCAACAAATTCAAGAAATCAAGAATAAATTGGTGGTCTCCGGACATGACTTAGATTATTACTATTATGAAGCTATTTCACATTCTAAAGCATATTTGCCTTATACAGAAAATGATGAGAATCAAATAATATGGATGTTAGATTCTAAAAAAGAACGGGTATCTTTATCGAGTTGTTCACAGATTGTTAAGGCATTATTAAAGATGAAAAATCAAACAAATAAACGTATTTATTTTCCAAAAGAAATACTTTAAAAACTACGGTAACATGTGATGTGTTACCGTTTTCACTTGTGAAAAAATAGCGTAATTTTATAAAAAAAGGAGAATTTTAGATTAATTTTGATATATTTTCATTAAATTGTTATGTTTTTTAATAAATTTTCTTGCAAAAAAATCAGAGTGTGATATTATGCACTAGCTATGACAAATCAGGTATATTTATTTGATAAAATTTCGAATCAAACATTGTATAAAGGAGAGGCTAAGATTGACTTTTCTGGTAATGAAGGTCTATTAGTTTCTTTTAATAATGATACACATCATTTCGAATGGAGAATTTGGAAAAAAGGATTGGTAATTCGTAGTGAATCGGATATTATTGTGAATTTGACACTACGTTTAAATAGTCAAACAAAAGGTCACATAGAAACTGAATTTGGAAAAATAGATTTGGATTGTCATACAAGTCATTATGATGTAGATGAAAATTGTGTAGAAGTTAAATACAGTCTTATACAAGGGAATGAAAAACAAGAATTTCACTTTGTACTATATATAAATAAGGAGGAGACATATGCAGTCAATTGAAGTTGAATTAAAGCAGGCTATTCAAAATGCAGTAAAAAAAGCATTTGATTTAGATTTAGATGTACAAAACATTGTGGTTGAAACACCAAAAAATAAAGATCACGGTGATTTCTCAAGTAATGTTGCGATGCAATTAACTCGTCAATTACACCAGAATCCAAGAATGATTGCACAAAGTATATTAGATACGTTCTCATTGGAAATGGTTTCTAACGTAGAAATTGCAGGACCTGGCTTCTTAAACTTTACATTATCAAAAGACCGTTTTAGTACAGTTATTTCTGAAGTGTTAGCTCAGAAAGAAAACTATGGACAACAGCCAGCTAACGGCATTAAAGTGGATTTGGAATATGTTAGTGCCAATCCAACTGGATCATTGCACTTAGGACATGCTCGTGGAGCTGCATGGGGAGACAGTTGTGCTCGTATCATGAAAAAAGCTGGATACGATGTAACTCGTGAATACTATGTGAATGATGCTGGTAATCAGATCACAAACTTAGCATTATCATTAAATGCTCGTTATCGTCAGGCACAAGGAATTCCAACTGAAATTGGTCAGGACGGATACATGGGTAAGGATGTTGAAGAAAAAGGATATGAATTGGCGAAAGAATATCCACAAACATACTTAGAACCAACAGAAGAGAATTTGAAATTCTTCAGAAAAGAAGGAATCAAATTTGAATTAGATAAAATTAGAAAAGACTTAAATCGTTATCGTGTACACTTCGATGTTTGGTCAAGTGAACAAAGCATTCGTGATGCTGGTAAAGTAGAAGCAGCTATCAATGAATTAAACAAAAAAGGATATGTATATGAAAAAGATGGAGCATTGTGGTTTGAAACTACAAAATTTGGAGATGACAAAGATCGTGTTTTAAGAAAACAAGATGGTTCATTAACATATTTGGTTCCAGATATCGCATATCACAACGATAAATGTCAACGTGGATTTGACATGTTGGTTGACTTCTTTGGAGCGGATCACCATGGATATATTCCTCGTTTAAAAGCAAGTATGACAGCATTAGGAAATGATGCGGATAAATTGCATGTTGATATTATCCAGATGGTTCGTTTAGTATCAAATGGTGAAGAAATGAAAATGTCAAAACGTTTAGGAAACGCAACAACAATTAATGAACTATGTGATAAAGTAGGTGTTGATGCAGCTCGTTATTTCTTTGTACAACGTGCATTGGATTCACATTTAGATTTCGATATTGAATTGGCAACTAAGAAATCAAATGAAAACCCAGTTTACTATGCACAATATGCTCATGCTCGTATGTGTTCTATTCAAAAACAGGCACAGGATATTGAATTGGCAACAAGTTTTGAAGATTTGACAAACGAAAAAGAAATTGAATTAATGAAGTCTTTACAAGAATTCAATAAAGTAATCGTTGAAACTGCTCAGTCTCGTCAAGTTCACAAAATGTGTCACTATATTCAAAATTTAGCTAGTAAGTTCCACAGTTTCTATAACGTATGTAAAGTTGTAGATCGTGATAATTTAGAACTAAGTGCACAACGTCTAGCCTTAGTAAAGGCAACACAAATTGTTTTGGCCAACGCATTAGAATGTATTGGTGTTGAAGCCGTTGAATCAATGTAAGTATTAAGAGGAGTTTTATTGAATTATGAAAAAGTCTATGATTGAAGTTGCATATCAAGTATTGACAAATAATAATGGATCTATGCCATTTGTTGATCTTTGGAAAGATGTAAGTCAGGAAATGGGATTTAATCAAACGCAGTTTGAAGATAATATTGCTCAATTTTACACAGATTTATCTTTAGACGGACGTTTCTTGAATATGTCACAAAATACTTGGGATTTGCGTTCACGTCACACGTATTCAGAAAGTGTTATGGATACAGATTCTATCGCAATCGATGAAGATGATGAGGATGAAGAAGATTCAGAATTGATTGAAGATGAATTAGATGAAGTAGAAAAAGAAATGGACGAAGAAGAAAACGAATAAAAAGCGCTCTTTTCACAATAAATTCACTTTGAATTGTTAGAATTAAAGTGGAAAGGAGAAGGAATGCAAGAAAATCTGCATCATGCAGATTTTTTTTCTATGAAAAATTTGATAAACTAGAAGTTGTTAAGGAGAATTTTTATATGTTTAAAAGCATTTCATATGTTATAAAAGAGAATTTTTCAAATGTTTATCGTATTTTCTGTATTGCAAAATATGAATTGTTGTCAGATATGCGAGATTCAAAATTTGGTATTTTTTGGAACTTTGCTTCTCCCGCTATCCAAGTTTTCACATATTGGCTAGTGTTTGGTATTGCCTGGGGAAGAAAAGCTCAGACATACAAAGGTATTACGGTAGAATATTTACCATGGCTTGTTGTGGCATTTAGTGTATGGTGGTATATCCGTCCATGCATTGTAGATGGGTGTTCTGCGGTATTCTCAAAAACCAATGTCATCACAAGAATGAAGTTTCCTGTATCTGTTTTACCGGCAACCGTTTGTTTAAAAGAATTGTTTAATCACTTTGTGATGTTGATTATCACATTTGTCGCTTTAATTTTAAGTGGGTGGTATCCAAATCTAAATTGGTTATGGATCATCTATTATATGTTCTGTGCATTTATGCTTGGAGAAGCGATTTCACTTGTATTATCTGTGCTTACTATGTTGTGGCGTGATGTAAAGAAATTTATTTCTTCAATCATGCGTATGTTGATGTATTTTTCTCCAATCTTATGGGATTGTCATTTTAAACCGGATGTTCCATTTGCGAGTATTCTAAATAAGCTTGTAAAGGTAAATCCAGTTTATTATATTATTCAAGGATATAGAGATGCTATATTCTATGGAAGAAATGTTTTTGATCATCCTGCAATTACACTTTATTTCTGGTGTTTAGTTTTTGCGATTTTTGCGCTAGGATGCTTTTTGATGTATACCTTCAAAAAGAAATTCATTGATATGATTTAAGGAGGCTTTTATGTCCAAAGAAGAATATGCTGTTGAAGTCGAAAATATTTCAAAAATTTATACTTTAAGAAATAAAAACAATCAATATAAAACAGATAAAAAAGAGTTCTATGCCTTAAAAGATGTATCTTTCAAAGTGAAAAAAGGTGATGTTGTTGGAATTTTGGGAACCAATGGTTCTGGTAAATCAACTTTATCTTTATTGTTGTCAGGAATTTCTGAAATCAATAGTGGTACGATGAAAATTAATGGAGAACAAGCATTGATTGCTATTAACACAGGATTGAACCAACAATTAACAGGACTTGAAAACATCAATGTTAAAGGAGCTTTGATGGGGTTAAGAAAGAAACGTATCCAGGAAATCACGAATGATGTCATTGATTTTGCAGAATTAGGTGATTTCTTATATCAACCAGTTAAAAAATATTCATCAGGTATGAAATCTCGTTTAGGATTTTCCATCTCACTTGCATTAAATCCAGATATTTTTATTGTCGATGAAGCATTAAGTGTTGGTGATAAAGGTTTTGCGAAGAAATGTATGAAACGAATGATGAAATTAAGAGATGAAGAAGGAAAAACAATCTTCTTTATTTCTCACTCGTTAAGTCAGGTTCGTGAATTCTGTAAAACAGGAATGTGGATCGAAGGTGGGCAACTTGTTGAAATGGGAGATATTGACAAGGTTTGTGATGATTATTCGGTTTATGTGGATAAGTTAGAGGCTATGAGTAAAAAAGAAAAGAAAAAATTCTTGGATGAAAAATTTGAGAAGCGATTATTACCTAAAAAAGAAAAGAAGGGCATCGCAAAATTATTTGGTTAATAAAGGAGTTTTAGTGACTCCTTTTCAATTTATCAAAAATAGTTTACAATTACAGTGTTTATATAGGGAGGTTTATAACTCATGAAAACAGTAATAACATATGGAACTTTTGATTTATTTCATGTAGGCCATTTAAATTTATTACGCCGTGCAAAAGAATTAGGGGATTATTTAATTGTAGCGGTAAGTAGTGATGAGTTTAATTTGGGTAAAAATAAAGTTTGTAAGATCAAAGATACAGATCGTATGAAGATTGTAGAAGCTATTAAATATGTCGATAAGGTAATCCCAGAAACAAGTTGGGAACAAAAAATCGAAGATGTTAAAAAATATAATGTAGATGTATTCGTCATGGGTGATGATTGGAAAGGAAAATTTGATTTTTTAAAGGATTATTGTGAAGTTGTTTATTTGCCAAGAACTGAGGGTATCAGTACAACACAGCTGAAAGAGGAATTGAAGGGTTAATATGCGTACTATCAGTATTATCCTTCCTTTTTTTAAGTACAAACATTACTTTAAAGAATGTCTACAAAACTTAGCACAAAGTACATTTAAAGATTTTGAATTGATTGTCGTATTAGATCATCCAACTGAAGATATTGACGATTTATTAGAAGAATATAATTCTATTTTTGATATGCGCGTTTATACATTGCCAGAAGGTGTAACAGGTGTAGCTGCATGTCGAAATGTTGGAATTCAACAAGCTAAAGGTGCCTACCTCTACTTTTTAGATAGCGATGACTATGTTTTAGAAGATACTCTACAAAACATGATCAAAGCTATGGATCATGATGTGGATATGGTTTATGGTAAATTGAATCACACTTGGAATAACAAGGCCAATTATCTTCATAAAGTAGAAAATAAAGAAGTAGATGAAGAAGATCAAGAAGAAAGGGAGCAACGTCGCTTAAATAAGCTTTCTAATTTTGTTTCATTCGCATCCTATGAAAAAGATGAGCAGCAAGCTCATGCTATTTTCTATACAATGGACAATCGTAGAGGTATCCGAACTTTTACTGTATTAGGCAATTTGTATAGTCGTGATTTTGTCGTTCGAAATAATTTTAAATTTAATGAGGACTTCAGATATTACAGTGATATGACGTTTATGTGTCCTCTATTAGAAAAGCTAAATACAGCTTTAAGAGTGGAAAATGCGATTTATGTAAAACGTAAACACAATGATCCAATTAACGAACCTGCTTTGAGTCAGGAAGAAAATGACAATCGTTTTAATGAAAGATGTGATGCGGTTGAATATACACGTATACTTTTAAAAGAAGAGGGTGTTGTGCGTTTTTGTTTAGATCGTAAAATTGTATCTTACTTTGTATCTAAAATGTCTAAACGAATCCGTCGCAGCCAAGATGATCTATGGCGTACAGACTATTTTGAAAGAATTGCTAAAACAATCGATGGCATTCGTCCAGAAGTGATGAATCGATATAAGCGTAATTCGAAAAAGATGGTGGCTTGTTTACAGAATCGTGATTTAAAGGGAGTACAAAGCTGTGTTCGAAGAAAATTAGGAATTAAAAAATTCTTTAGAGTCTTCAAAAATAAGAATGTATTATTTAAATTAGCTTATTATCACATTTATTCAAAAAAACCAATTCAAGATAATGTGATTCTGTTCGAGACATTCATGGCTAAAAACTATTCGGACAGTCCAAAATATATTTATGAATACATTGCCAAAAATTATCCAGGAAAATACAAGTGTGTATGGGCATTGAATGATGGTCATGAAGTTCCTTATGGAGCGGAAGTCGTAAAACGTTTTTCATTCAAATATGCTTATTATCTAGCTGTAAGTAAATATTTTGTATTTAATGTAAGACAACCATTGTGGTATCGCAAAAGAGAAGGACAAGTATTTGTTGAAACTTGGCATGGCACACCATTGAAACGTCTTGTATTTGATCAAGAAGAAGTAACTTCTGCATCACCAAAATATAAACAGCAGTTCTATCGTCAAAGACAAGAATGGGATTATTTAGTGAGTGCCAATCCTTTTAGTACGAAAACATTTAGAAGCTGTTTTATGTATGAAGGCAAGATGCTTGAATATGGATATCCAAGAAATGATATTTTATATTGGCCCAACAAAGATGAAATTTCGAAAGACCTAAGAAAGAAACTAGGCATTTCAGAAGATAAGAAAACAATTTTATATGCTCCGACATGGCGTGATGATGAGCACTATGGAAAAGGGGAGTACAAATTTACGTTGGCTTTAGATTTGAAGTTGATGATGGAAAAATTATCGGATGAATATGTTGTTTTATTAAGAACACACCACTATATCGCAGATAACATTGATACAACAGGTCTTGAAGGCTTTGTGTACAATTTAAGTAAATATGATGATATCAGTGAAATCTATTTGATCAGTGATATTTGTATCACGGATTACTCAAGTGTATTCTTTGACTTTGCGAACTTAAAACGACCAGTACTTTTCTATACATATGATATTGAAAAGTATAAAAATCAGTTACGTGGATTCTATATTGATATGAATACAGAAGTTCCTGGTCCACTATTGTATACGAGTGAAGAAGTTGTGGATGCGATTTTGAATATTGATCAAATAAATGAAGAATATAAAGAACGTTACGAAGAATTCTACAAACGTTTCTGTTGCTACGACGATGGAAATGCGTCAAAGCATATTGTAGAAGAAGTATTTAAGTAAAAAAAGGAGAGGATAGCCATGTTGATAAAGCTTTTAAGACCATTTAAAAAGTTTGCAGGAAAATGCATTCGCTTGGCATATAAATTAACCTATCGTTTATTTAAAGTAGATGATAAGCTTGCCATATTTATATCGTTCCATGGTCGTGGCTATTCGGATAATCCTAAAGCTATTTATGAACAAATGAGGCAAGATCCACGATTTGTTGGATACCGTTTTATTTGGTTTATAAAAAATCATAAAGAAAAGAATATTCATATTGAAGGAGCTGAAATAAAGGAATATTTCAGCATTCCTTATTTTTATTATTTGTCCAAGGCAAAATTATGGGTAGTGAACTGCAAATTACCTACATATATCTTTAAAAAGGAAAATCAGGTTTACCTACAAACATGGCATGGAACACCATTAAAGCGATTAGCTCATGATATTGATGTGAGTGAAGATACTACATTTTATCGTTCAGGTGTCAGTTATGAACAGATGTGCAATTCCTATGATGTAGATGTCGCAAGATACAATTATATGATCAGTCCAAATGCCTTCTGTACGAAAGTTTTTCAAACATCTTTCCAAATCAATAGAGAAAGATTGATTGAAACAGGATATCCTAGAAATGATTTTATTTCGAATGCGACAAAAGAAGAATGTGATGCGATCAAGAATAAGTATCATTTGCCTATAGATAAAAAAATTGTATTGTATGCACCAACATGGAGAGATAATTCTTATGTTTCAGCAGGATATACTTTTGAATTGAAGGCAAACTTTAGAAAATGGAAAGAAATTTTAGGTGAAGATACAATTGTTGTATTTAAGCCACACTATCTAATCATTAATACCTCCAAATATGATCCACAATTAGATGGATTTTTGTATTCCATTCCTGCTCAAGCAGAAATCAATGAATTGTATGTGATTAGTGATGTATTGATTACGGACTATTCAAGCGTCTTCTTTGATTATGCGATATTGAAAAGACCCATCTATTTTTATATGTATGATTTAAAAGAATATGCGACAGACTTAAGAGGATTCTATTTAGATATTCATAAGGACATTCCAGGCAAAATTTATATGGATGAAGAAACATTGTTGATGGATATTAAAAATGAAGTTTATGACTATTCTAAATTGAATGATTTTAATCTTTATTTTAATAACCATGAAGATGGAAATGCTTCTAAAAGAGTAGTAGATATCTTATATAAGGCGGTGCAATAAAATGGGATTAAGCAAAATAATCTTAAATGTTGCCTTATGGATCGTGGACGTTTTAACTTTTTATGTACATCCTAAAAAAAATCGAATTACTTTTATTAGTTTAACACAAAGTGAATTGTCAGGTGATTTTAAACTCATCGATAAACAATTACGTCACGAAAATAAGTATGATATTCATTATATATTATTAAAGTTTGAAAAAAATCTATGGGGTAATTTTAAATATTTCTTGAATTGTTTAAAACAGTTAGTTGAAATAAAAAAATCAAGTCTTGTGATTTTAAACGACAATAACTATGTGATTAGTCATATGAAACCAACCAATGTCAAAGTGCTACAAGTTTGGCACGCGTGTGGAGCCGTGAAAAAATTTGGTAATCAAATCAAAAGACAATATCCTGTACGTAATTACGATTATGTTCTATGTAATGCTGAATATTGGAAGGAACCATATTCACAAGCTTTTGGGGTAAATACAAATCAAGTGTTAGTGACTGGAATGCCAAGAATTGATACTTTATTAAATAGAAATGAAAGAGATGAGTTCTTTTTGAAATATCCAGAATTAAAAGATAAGAAATTATGTTTGTATGCACCTACTTTTAGGGGTAACATTATCGATGGTTTTAAAATTCAGTCTTTTGATTTCACAAAAGTAAAAGATTACGTGGTTCTATATAAATTTCATCCATTACTTGGAGATATTCAATGTAATGGTGGAGTGAACATGAATAAGGAAGACTTGTATACATTGATGCAAGTGAGCGATTGTTTGATTTCGGATTATTCAAGCGTAATATTTGATTACTCTTTATTAAATAAGCCAATGATTAGTTACATTCCTGATGTAAAAGAATATAAACATAATATTGGATTGAACATTGATTTTGATGATTTTCCAGGACCTGTATGTACAGATGAAGATCAACTCGTCAAGGCGTTAGAATTTAAAGATTATGATTATGATAAATTGTCTTATTTCCAAATAAAGTACATGGTATATACGGATGGAAAAAATACAAGTCGAGTCATCGATACAATTAATCAGATTATGGAAGAGGTATAGGCCCTCTTCTTTTTTTACATCAATAATGAAAATAATTACATTTTAACTTGAAAATAAATGTAAATCATAGTATTATACAGTCAACGCATTGATATGGAAGAGTAATTCACTACGTTTTAGCCTAGAGAGATATTGTTTGGTGGAAAATATCGTAAAGCTAGAGAATGAAAATCACCATGGAGTGGCTATAGCGATAATGTAGTTATAGACGTAAGTCTTACGATATAAAGACTAGATGTGATAGCATCGATGAGGGCATTCATTAGAATGAATTAGAGTGGTACCGCGGAAGAATAAGATTATTATTACCTTTCGTCTCTGAAGTTGTTAATTAGGCAACAAGAGGCGGAAGGTTTTTTTGTTGCAGAAAGGGAGAATTTGAGAATGAAAAAGAAAGAGAACACAAAATTGAATCGATCATGGATGGCTGCATTTTCAGTGGCCACAACCGCATTTGCAGCACACGCAGGTGGAGGATTTGCGACAGGAAATCAGGAAAACACATGGTTTGTTAGTTTAGGGTGGCCAGCTATTGTTGGGGTTGCCGTTGCGATGTTACTTTTATCTATGACAATTCGTGAAGGCCAGATTATGATGAATTCAAGAGGATTAAAAACGTATAAAGAACTATTTGAATGTTTATATCATCCATTTGATAAATTAGAATTATTATTTGAATTATTCTTTAATATCATGGTTTTAATGGTTGTTGCATCATGTATCTCTGGTGCAGCCAGTGCATTAACCCAATACTTTGGATTGAATTACTATCTAGGAACATTTGTGATTGGCCTTGTTGTATTATTCTTAACAATTTTTGGCGTAGATTTGATTCGTAGAGCAAGTACATATATGGGTGTAGTAATCTTAGTACTAGCTGTTTCTATTTATACAGTAGGTTTATTAAATGGACACAATTTGTTAGATGTTATGCGTGTTGATTTTTCAGTACATGGGTGGAGTCAACTTCCAAAAGCAGTTTGGAACGGTGTTACTTATTCAGCTTTCCAATGGGTTACAGTACCAGCTATCTTAGTTTGTGGAACAAGTGTTTTAAAAACAAAACAAGATTGTGATCGCTCAATGGCATTAACATTCACATTAAATATGTTAGGATTAGGTCTTGCCGTATTAATGTTACTTTGTTGGCAACACTATTATTTGACTCAGCCAAACGGAACAACTTTACCAACGTTAACAACATTAAAATCATTTGGAGCAAATTGGCTTGTAGCACTATATGGATTGGTATTATTCTTATGTTTGATCTCAAGTGCAGTTTGTGTCATCTTTGGATTTGTGAATCGCTTTGAAAATGTGAAATTCCTTCAAAAAGTTGAAAATGTACCTGTACGTAGAGCTTTAGTTTCTGCATTCATCATGGTAGTTTCTATGGGAATCTCATTTGTAGGACTAACAAACGTTGTTAAGTATGGCTATGGATATTGTGGATATCTAGGTATCGCCATCATCATCGTCCCATTGTTGACAGTAGGATTCTATAAGAATCGTAAATTCATGAAAGAAAATGCACAAGATGCAAAAGTTTCTTTTGAAGAAGCATACGAAAAAAATTAGACGGGAAATCAATTTCCCGTCTTTATTTCTTCCATTTTCTCATCAAGTGTCTTACAAATCTTGGCACACTCTAGTAATTCTTTATCAATTTCATCTAAGCGTTCTTTTGATAAGTTCTTCTTATAGCGAATCTTGTGTTCTAGACTTGCCCAGAAATCCATCGCAATGGTTCTAAATTGTACTTCTACCTTAACCCATTTTTTCTCATCTGATAAAAAGATAGGGATTTCTACAATTAGGTGAAGACTACGATATCCATTTTCTTTAGGATTTTGAATATAATCTTTTTTTTCAATCAAGCGCACATCATCTTGGCTAAGAAAAGAGTTGGCCAAAGAATAAATATCTTCTGTAAAAGAGCAAATAACTCGAACACCGGCAATATCAAATAGGTTGTTTTCAATGTTTGGGATGGTTAAAGCAAGATTCTTTTTTTGAAGCTTTTTAAGAATGCTAGATTGCGATTTAATACGCGTATGAATCGATTCAATGGGATTGCGATCATAGAATAGGGAGAATTGTTCGTTAAGAACTTTAAATTTAGTTTCCACTTCCATTAACGCGCAATTATAATAGGTCATCATTTGACGATAGGGAAGAGTACTTTCTTCTACAAAATCCGTAAAAGCATCAACTAATTTCAAATTTGCCATAATTACTCCTTGAATGTGACTTCAATTGTATAATCATCTGTATCTGGGATAATGGAAATGATCTCTTTAATACTTTTTTCTGTGTTCTTTTGAGCCGTTTTCATTAAACCCTTTTTCTTAGCTTCAGATAAAGCCTTCTCTTTTTGTTCAACCGCAAAAGCTTTATAGTCACTCACACTGATTGGATTAAAAATATTTTTTGTTTCATCATAGACTTCAATACTTGATTCATCGATTGAATTTGAAAGAACAGTTGGCTTATTAACTGTCGCATAAATAGTAGAATCGTTGATCTCTACATTTGCCTTAGATAAATCTGTACCTAATTGAATTTCCCCTTCAAATGTTAGTATGAAGTATTTGTTTGTCAAAGGAATGGACCAGCCATTCAGACTTAAAGAATTTTCAAATTTTCCTACTTTCGCATAATGATATTTTGTGGTTACCAAATCACTTGCCTGTTCAATTCGATTCTGAATTAATGTCGATGTGATTTCAGGTTCCGTTTGTTTGTTCGCAAAGAACATACCGCTTACAAAGGCAATTAAGATAAAGACAACAACAAATAAAACTTTCTTTAAATTTTTCATAAGTGACCTCCTCATTAAAATTGTATCATAAATGAATAAAGTAAATAAACCGACATACATAGTGTCAAATTATTGAGTATAGTAAAAATACGACGGAAACGATTATATGTTATAATGGATAGCGTGGAGGGTTTTCATGACTAAAGTAGAATTTCAGAAGGCTTGTTTAGAAGCCGGCATCCAATTAAATGAAGAACAAATGAATCAATTTGAAAAATATATGCAGCTTCTTGTTGAATGGAATGAGAAGATGAACTTAACGGCAATCACACAGGAAGAAGAAGTATGGGAGAAACATTTTTATGATTCAATCATGCCGTTTTCAAATATTAAATTTGAAACAATGTGTGATATTGGCTCAGGCGCAGGATTTCCAGGCATCCCTGTAAAAATTGCATTTCCACATGTTCATATGACTTTGGTGGAACCATTACAAAAGCGTTGTCGTTTTTTAAATGAAGTGAAAACTCAATTGAACTTGGATAATCTCGATATATTAAATGTTCGAGCTGAAGATTTGGCAAAAGAAAAACGTGAATGTTTCGACGTGGTCAGTGCGCGTGCGGTTGCTAAACTATCTATTTTATTAGAACTTTGTGTTCCTTTTGTGAAGATGGATCATACTATGGTGGCTTTAAAAGGCAAGAATGGTCACGAAGAGTTGATCAATGCGCAAAAGGCAATTGATACATTAGGTGTTGAATTGATTGATGAAGAAAAATTTATGATTGAAGAGAATGCAACACGCATTAATTTATATTTTAAAAAGGTAAAACATACGCCAAATAAATATCCTAGAGCGTATGGGCAAATCAAGAAAAAACCTTTGGAGGGTTGAGTATGGGAAAAGTTATCGCAATTTCGAATCAAAAAGGTGGAGTAGGTAAAACTACAACATCGATAAATTTAGCAAGCGGACTTGCACATGTAGGAAAAAAAGTATTGTTGATTGATTTCGATTCGCAGGGAAATGCCACGCAAGGATTAAATGCAAATCAAAATAATTCACAAGCTACGATTCACTCTGTATTAATGGAGGGAGTTCCTATTCAGCAGGCCATCGTACCTAAAATGAATCCAAGAATCGATATTGTTCCAGCCAACATTAATTTAGCTGGAGCTGATTTAGATATGGATAAGATGGAAGCCGGTAAAGAAGAATTGTTGAAAAAAGCCATTGCTCCTATTCGAGATCAATATGATTACATTATTATTGATTGTCCACCATCACTTGGACTATTGAATACCAATGCATTGACAGCAGCTGACAGTATTTTGATTCCAGTACAGTGTGAATATTATGCATTGGAAGGAGTTACGCAGTTGTTGATCACAATTCGTCTTGTCCAAAGAACAAGTAACCGAAATTTAAAAATTGAAGGTATTTTATTAACAATGTTTGATATTCGTACAAGATTAAGTGTAGAAGTTTCGCAGGATGTGCGTCAAACTTTTGGCAAGCTTGTATATCAAAATTCTATTCCGAGAAATGTAAAATTATCGGAAGCACCTAGCCGTGGCATGTCTATTTTTGAATATGAACCAAAAAGTACAGGAGCCAAGGCATATGCTGGTTTAACTGAAGAAGTACTAAAACGTAATTCAAGGGAGGCATAGCTATGGATAACAAAAATAATGCTCGTTTAGGAAAAGGATTGTCCAGTATTTTTGGGCAAGATGTTTCTAAAGTATTAGATGATATTCAAAATGGAGATATGGAAGTTGAAAGACAGGAACAGTCAAAAATTCCTGTGGATGAGATCCGTCCAAATCCATATCAGCCTCGTAAAGTATTTAATGATGAAGCTTTAAAAGAATTAAGTTCATCAATTAAGCAACATGGTGTATTTACGCCGATTCTAGTAAAAAAAAGTATTCAAGGATATGATTTGATTGCCGGTGAAAGAAGATTAAGAGCTTCAAAACTTGCCGGATTAAAAGATATTCCAGCTATCATTGTTGATTTTGATGATCAGGAAATGATGGAAATTGCTTTGTTGGAGAATATTCAACGTGAAGATCTAAATGTAATAGAAGAAGCAAAAGCGTATGAAAAATTAATTCAACGATTAGGATATACACAAGAACAGTTAGCTCATCGTGTCGGAAAATCACGTGAACATATCACAAACTTATTGCGATTGTTAAAACTTCCAGAAGATGTCCAGGAATACGTTGTGAGTAAACAATTAAGTATGGGGCATGTACGAGCTTTACTCGGTCTTAAGACAGAGGCAAATATGCGTAAAGTTGCTAAACAGGCTATTGATCAAGGTTTATCTGTTCGTAAAGTAGAACAAATTGTAAAAGATACAAACAATAAAAAAACGATAGAAAAGCCAAAAGAAGATATTTATGTGAAGGCAGCTAAAGAAAAGCTTCAGGAATTCTTTCAAACATCGGTATCTATCAGTAAAAACGCTATTTCTATTCATTATGAAAATAAAGAAGACTTAAATCGAGTGCTAGAATTATTGAATCTAGTCGAAGAAGAGTAAGTCTTCTTTTTTTGACAAATGTTCTGTTTTTTGTATAATATTCATTATTCATGGAGATGTAGTAAAAAAATAGCGCCAGGACTAAGTATTTAGTTGACGAGGACCAGACTTATCGAAAGATTCGGCGGGTAGTCTGGAGGTTGATACAACCTTTAACGATGGACAAAACCAATGTGTGAACATTGAACAAAGCCATTTGGTATCCTCCATGATAATAATATATAGGAGGATTTTTTATAATGTGTGGAATCACAGCGTACGCAGGTAAAGAGAGTGCTTTACCATTTTTATTGCAGGGTTTAGAAAAACTCGAATATCGAGGATACGACTCTGCAGGCGTGACTCTCGTTTCGAATCACCATCTAGAAACGTATAAGGCGAAGGGGCGTCTTACAAATTTAAAGGAATTGTTGAATGAAAAAGAACATCCTGAACATACAGGAATTGGACATACACGTTGGGCAACACATGGTGTTCCAAGTAATATGAATTCACATCCTCATACAAATGAGAGTGAAACAATTTCAATCGTGCATAATGGAATCATTGAAAACTATGCATCAATCAAGGAATGTTTATTAGAACAAGGATATACATTCCAGTCACAGACGGATAGTGAAGTTATTGTTCATATGTTGGATTACTATTATCAAGGCGATATGATGTACGCTTTAAAAAAATGTGTGCAATACCTTCAAGGTAGTTTTGCGCTATGTGTAGTTTGTACAGATTATCCTGACTGCGTTTTTGTCGCAAAAAAAGAAAGTCCAATGATTTTAGGGAAAACAGATACATCTGCATTTTGTGCAAGTGATATTCCAGCTGTGTTAGATTACACAAAAGATATTTGTGCTTTAGAAGATGGACAGATGGCCGTATTAAGACCCGGAAGTATTGAAGTCTATGATTTCTTTGGGGATTCCGTTTCAACAACTTGGGTGCATATCTCATATGATGCTTGTGCAGCTCAAAAAGGTGGATATGATACTTTTATGCAGAAGGAAATGCATGAACAACCGTATGTGATCAAAGAAACGTTGAGAGCTCATATTGAAAATAATTTGGCTATGCCAGAATTATCTGGTTTAGATGTTTCAAAAATCAATCAAATTTATTATGTTGCGTGTGGAACTGCTTACCATGCGAGTTTGTATGCTCAATACTTATTGCGCACATGGATTGATTTACCAATTTACTGCATTAGTGCAAGTGAATTTAGATATGGCAACTATCGTGTCAATGAAAATACGCTATGTATTTTTGTTTCACAATCTGGAGAAACAGCAGATACTTTGGCAGCATTAAAACTTTCGAAAGAAAACAAAGCACAAACACTGACTGTGACAAATGTGTTAGGTTCTAGTTTAGCTCGATTATCTGATTACGTTTTATATACTTGTGCTGGACCAGAAATTGCGGTCGCAAGTACAAAAGCTTATACAACACAACTTGTGCTGTTGGCATGTCTATGTTTAAAGTTAGCGTCTTTATTTAATAAGGGTGTGGCATGTAAAAATCATATGATCAATCAGTTGAAACAAATGCCAGATGTAGTTGAACAAATGCTTGCGCAAGAAGAAAAAATGGCTGAATTTGCTAAACTATTAACGAATCAAAAAGATGCCTACTTTATAGGTAGACAATTGGATTATTTAAGTGTTTTAGAAGGGGCGTTGAAACTAAAAGAAGTTTCTTATGTGCATGCCGATGCATATATGGCTGGAGAGTTAAAGCATGGTCCTATCGCATTAATTGAAAAAGATACAGTTGTGATTGCGTTAGCTACGCAGCCTAGTGTTGCACAGAAGACAATTTCGAATATTTTGGAAACGGTTGCTCGAGGAGCCGAGGTCATTTTGATTGCTTCACAAAGCCAGAATACGGAAGGCTTTGAGTATGTGATTCGCATTCCAGATGTAGATCCATTACTAAGTTGTATTCCAGCAACAGTTTTATTGCAAGAATTAGCTTACTATGTCGCAAAAGAAAAAGGTTGCGATGTAGATAAACCTCGTAACCTTGCGAAAAGTGTAACTGTAGAATAATTATTCTTTAATTTCAGTGATGATATAGTGAATGGTTTGATCTAAACCATGCTCAGATAAATATTTTAATAAATGATGGATGAGGGCGTCTGTTTCCGGATGAATCAGAATTTTACCTCGTCCATTTTCATAATATTCAAGTGCACTAGAGTCTGTGTACTTTTCTTTTTGATAGATCATACTTGCAGCAACTCGATCGCAAAACATTTCGATGACATAGTTTGTAGGCATTTTACATGCATAAATGCCATCTACTCCAAAATCAAGCCAATATTCCCAATGATGTTTGTTTCTTCCTTTATGATGTAGCCAACCTAATGAATAACCTTTTTCTTCTTTCTCGGCATCAATAGGAGAACGAAAACCTTGATAATAGTGAAAACCTGTTTTTAATTCAATATAAGAGTATTTGCTTAAATCATGGAGTAAACCTTGTTTATATAGGTGACAACGAAAACAAAGCCAAGTAACTTTTAACTTGTGCTTGTTGATCGTATGTAAATGGGCTAATGCTTTATTCATAAATTCACTTCTTTCTTGATTATTTTAGCATAGAATAAGAAAACCATTCTAGTGTAGGCATCTAGAATGATTCCTTTTTGTTTATTATTTTTAAAGAGAGAAATGAATAAATGAGGATGGGATTTAAAATTGAACCAGATTTTCATAATTTACATAAAATCTAGTGCTTATAGACAAATGTTTGTAAATGAAATACGAAAAACCAAATGAAAGCGAATACAATGAAAACGCATGATATAAAGACAAAATGCTATGTTTTGTTCATGAAAAATATACATAAATGTAAAATTGTATGTAAATTTCTTTCTTAAACCCTTGAAAATGTGTTTCTAGCATAGTATAATTTCATCACACATAGTGAGCAAACTATAGGAGGAAAGAGAAATGAATAAACAAAGAATTGTTGCTGGTTTAGCATCTGTAGCAATGGCTTCTACTTTAGTAGCATGTTCAGGCGGATCTAGCAGTGACGCAAAAACATTAACAGTATCTGTAAACCAAAGTTTAACTGGACAGTTTACACCTCAATATGCATCAAGTGCTTATGATCAATATGTAGTAAACTTATGCTACGAATCAATGTTAAAGTACAATGCTGATAACGAATTGGAACCAGTATTGGCTAAAGATTTACCAGAAGTAAGTGAAGATGGTTTAACATTAACTTACAAATTGGAAAAAGGACACAAATTCAGTGATGGTACTGAAGTAACTGCAAAAGACGTTAAATTTACATTCACAACATTAGCTGACCCAAGCTATACTGGTCCTAATGGTGGTGGAATGGATAACATCGTTGGATATAAAGAATATAATAGCGGAGCTGCTAAAGAATTAACTGGTGTTGAAACTCCAGATGATTATACAGTTGTATTCCACTTGGTATCACCTCAAATCGATGCAGTCTCATTATTTGGTACAATGGGAATCGCAAGTGCTGATCATTACTCAAAATACAAACAAGGGAATGTAAAAGTTGTTGAAAAGAACCAAGAAGAATCATGTGGTTCTGGTGCTTACCAATTAAAGAGCTATGATAAAGCAAGTGGAGCTTCATTTGTTCGTAATGAAGAATTCAAACCTGAAAAAGGACAATACCAAGTAGATCGTATTGTTATGAAGAAAACAGATGTAACTACAGAAGTTTCTGAATTGAAAAAAGGAACAGTTGATTTAATTCCAGAAGTAATTGAAACAAATAAAGTTAGTGAAGCGAGTCAAGCTGACAACATGGCATTCAACTACTATACTCGTAGTGCTGTTGGTTTCGTAGCTTTGAACGCTAACAATGGAGCTACAGCTGACAAAGCAGTTCGTCAAGCATTGATGTATGCGACAGATCGCCAAGGATTCTGTGATTCATACTTCGGATGGGATAAAAAAGCAAGTGACGAAGTTAAAAAAGTTAAAGGTGGATATGTACCAGCTGCATACTGGAATCCAGCATCAGTAAACTTTGGCGCAGTTGTTCGTAATGAAGAAACAATCGATGGATTAAATACTTATGCATTTGACATGGATAAAGCGAACCAAGTATTAGATGAAGCTGGTTGGGTTCGTGGTGCTGATGGAATCCGTGAAAAAGACGGACAAAAATTAGAAATCAAATTCTTATTGTCAGAAGGTAACTCAGTACTTGAAACTTTAATTCCTATTGTTAAGAAA
Source organism: Holdemanella sp. DFI.5.55 (assembly GCF_020593575.1). Classification (NCBI taxonomy): domain Bacteria; kingdom Bacillati; phylum Bacillota; class Erysipelotrichia; order Erysipelotrichales; family Erysipelotrichaceae; genus Holdemanella; species Holdemanella sp. DFI.5.55. The sequence continues at coordinate 13,834 of NZ_JAJDMK010000005.1, read as the reverse complement.
ACTTGGGGAGATTTAGGTGTTGATCTAAAACAAACTACAGTTGATTTCTCTACATTATTAAGTAACGTTCAAGATACTAGTCACGATAGTGAGTGGAATATGTGTTTCTTAGCTACTAGTTTCACAAGTAACCAAGATAGTTCAGCTAATGATTCATATTCAAATGATCCAGAAAACATGGCTGTAAATAACTACTCTCGTATCAATGATCAAGCATTGATTGATCAATTGACAAAAGCTCGTGCTGATTCTGATGAAAAACAATCAAAAGTTGATTATGCTGAAGCTATGAAGATGGCTGCTGATGATGCAGGATACATGCCAGTTTACTCAGGTATGATGTTCAACCTTTACAATAAGAAAGTTGACTTGACTGGAACAGGAACATTGCGTAACTGGTCTCAATCAATGGATACAATTACTGTAAAATAATTTAAAATTTGCACAAAGGTGTGTTAAAATAGTTGATGTTAAAGGACAAATGTTCATTAACAGAAACGTGGCAACGTTAAATAGTCTGCATGAAAAACTCGTGGATTGTTTATAAAATTAAGGGCAAGCCGTATTGACTTGCTCTTATATGCATTTAGTGGATAGAAAGGATCGATAACTATGCTAAAGTATGTATTTAAAAGAATTTTAGCGATGATTCCTGTCCTTTTCATCATTTCAATCGTTATTTTCGGTACTGTAAAGGCGATGCCAGGTGATGAGGTAACAGCTTATTTTGGAGCCGGTTCAAAGGTTACACAAGAACAACGTGATCACGTTCGTGAGTTGTTAGGATTGGATAAATCGTTACCTGAACAATATGTACGTTGGGTTGGACGTATGTGTACAGGAGATTTAGGATCAAGTATTACCCTTAAAAAACCAGTTGGAACTATCATTGGTGACTATGTATGGAATACATTCTATTTGAATGTTGTATCATTAATTGTGGCTTTGATTTTTGCCATTCCAGTTGGAATAAAACAGGCAGTAAAGAAAGGTACAGTGTTTGATAACTTCTGGACTGTATTCTCATTGTTAGGAATAAGTGTTCCAACATTCTTCTTTGCCTTAGTATTAATTTTCTTCGTAGGTTTGCAGATTCCAGGTATGCCTATCAACGGAATGCGTGACACAATGCTATCAAGCTTTGGTTACTCAAGTATTTTCCAAGAAATTGGAGATATAGCTTTACACTCAATTTTACCTGTAATCGTATTGGCGTTTAGTTCATTTGCTTCGTTCTCACGTTATGTACGTAACTCTATGGTTGAAGTCATCAACATGGATTATGTTCGTACAGCACGTTCAAAGGGTCTTAAAGAAAAGACTGTTATCTACAAACATGCATTTAAAAATGCACAAATTCCTTTAGTAACATTACTAGGATTATACATTCCATCATTATTCTCAGGAGCCGTAATCTTGGAATCTGTATTTATCTGGCCAGGAATTGGAAAAGTGTTAATTGATGCGATCAACCAACGTGATAACTCTTTAGTTATGGCTTGTTTGATGTTTAGTGCCTTGTTGATGTTATTAGGTAACTTATTGTCTGACATTTGTTATACATTAGTTGACCCACGTATCAAGGTAGATGAATAGGAGGGAACTATAGATGGCTAAAAAAAATGCTGTAGTATTAGAATCTGGCGAAAAAATCGAATCTATAGGTCCTTGGACCATAGCATGGCGTAAGTTCAAACAAAACCGTGTTGCCATGGCTGGTTTGATTATTTTTGTATTAATTGTTGTTGCTGTTATTGTTATACCACCAATGCTTGGATATAGCGTTAATGACTATGATTTATCAAATCCTAATTTAGCTCCAGGAGGAGAACACTTATTAGGTACAGATAAACAAGGTCGTGACTGCTTATTCCGTTTATTCTTAGGTGGACGAATCTCTATCATGGTTGGTATTATTGCTGCTGTTATTACTGTCATCTTAGGATGTACAATTGGTGGCATTTCAGGATATTATGGTGGAAAATTAGATAACGTATTAATGCGTTTTGCAGAAATCGTTTATTCATTGCCATTTACACCAATGATTATTGCGGTTGCCTCAACTATGTTGTGGGTTCCACAAAGTCAAAAAATGTATACTGTATCATTATTAATTGGTTTGTTATCATGGCCAGGACTAGCACGTTTGGTTCGTGGACAGATTTTGACTTTGCGTGAACAAGAATTTATGCAAGCTTGTGAAGCTTTGGGTATTTCAGATTTCTCAAAAATCTTTAAACACTTACTTCCAAACGTTATTTCTTTAGTAATCGTAAATGCTACACTACAAATGGCAAGTGCTATTTTGACTGAGGCTGGTTTATCATTCTTAGGTATGGGTGTGACTGCACCAACTCCTTCTTGGGGTAACTTAATGAACTTAGCGCGTGATTCTTACGTGTTCCAAAACTATCCTTGGGAATGGATGCCTGCAGGTTTAATGTGTTTGTTAACTGTAATCTCAATCAACTTGATTGGTGAAGGATTGCGTGATGCATTCGACCCTAAAGAATTACAGTAGTAAGGAGGATACACAATGTCTGTAAATAAAAAAGTAATTAAAGTGGAAGACCTTCGTGTATACTTCCATACAAAAAAAGGTGATTCAAAAGCAGTTGATGGAAACCACTTTACAATGTATGAAAATGAAACACTTGCGATTGTAGGTGAATCAGGTTGTGGTAAATCAGTAACTGCCATGTCTATTTTAGGCTTAGTAAGTGAACCAGGAGAAATTATGCCTGGATCAAAAATCGTATATATGGGAAATGTGGACCGTGATGAAGATGGTTTAAACTTAGCTACAGCTACAGATGAACAAATTCGTCACATTCGTGGTAACGAAATCTCTATGATTTTCCAGGAACCAATGTCAAGTTTGAACCCAGTTATTACAGTTGGGGATCAGATTATGGAAAACATTTTGACGCACGAAGAAGTTTCTAAAGAAGAAGCTAAACAACGCGCAATTGATTTGTTGGCAGAAGTTGGTATTTCTCGTCCAGAAAAAGTTGTTGATAACTATCCATTCCAATTATCAGGTGGTATGTGTCAGCGTGTTATGATTGCGATGGCTTTATCTTGTCATCCAAAATTATTGATTGCCGATGAACCTACAACAGCTCTAGATGTTACAATTCAGGCTCAGATTCTTTCTTTAATGAACAGATTAAAGAATGAAACAGGTACATCTATCATGTTGATCACACACGACTTAGGTGTAGTTGCTCAGGTTGCTGATAACGTTAACGTTATGTATGCAGGTAAAGTTGTTGAAACAGCTCCAGTAGAAGAATTGTTCAACAACCCTAAACACCCATATACAATTGGATTAATGAATTCAATGCCTTCATTAGCAGAAGAAGGAAAACGATTAAATACAATTGAAGGTAGTGTACCTAACCCATTGTATTTACCAAAAGGATGCTACTTTGCAGATCGTTGTCCATATGTAACAGATCGTTGTAAAGAAGGTCAACCAGTAGATACAAAAGTTAAATCACGTCACCACGTATGGTGCTTCAAAGTTGAAGAAGAAATGAAACAGGAGGGATAGTCATGGCAGAAAAAAGAAAAATTCTTGAAGTAAAACACTTAAAAAAATACTTCCCTCTAAAAAAAGGAAAATATAAAGATGGTGATCCATGTGTTAAGGCCGTAGATGATATTACTTTCGACTTATACGAAGGTGAAACATTAGGTCTAGTAGGTGAATCAGGATGTGGTAAATCTACTTTAGGTCGTACAATCATTCGTCTTTATGAACCAACAAGCGGAGAGGTAATCTTCGAAGGTGAAGATGTAGCGAAGAAATCTCGTAAAGAAATGCGTGCTTTACGTGAAGAAATGCAGTTTATCTTCCAGGATCCATATTCTTCATTGAATCCACGTATGACTGTATTCAATATTTTGGCTGAACCATTGATTGCTCACGGGAAATTCAAACGAGGTCCAGAACTAGATGCATATGTTAAAAACCTAATGGACCGTTGTGGTTTGCCAAGCTACTATTGCTATCGTTATCCTCACCAATTCTCAGGTGGACAAAGACAACGTATTGGTATCGCACGTTCTTTAGCATTAGATCCAAGCTTCATTATTTGTGATGAACCAGTAAGTGCATTGGACGTTTCTATCCAATCACAAATCATCAACTTAATGAAAGATATGCAAGAAGAAAAGAACATTTCTTATATCTTCATTTCACACGACTTGTCAGTTGTAAAACATATTTCTGACCGTGTAGGTGTAATGTATTTAGGTAGTATGATGGAACTTGCAGATAAGAATGAAATATACTCTAACCCTCAACACCCTTATACAAGAGCGTTGATTGGTGCAATTCCTTTACCAGACCCTACAAAACGTAAAGAAATGCAAGTGATTCAAGGTGAAATTCCAAGTAACGTAAACATTCCTAAGGGATGTAAATTCAACCCTCGTTGCCCATTTGCGAAAGACATTTGTCGTGAACAAGAACCAGCAACAAAAGAGGTTAAGCCAAATCACTTTGTTAAGTGTCACTTTGGAGGTGAATTCTAATGTCTAAGCGCCCATCTATGCGTGAGATGTTAGAAAAAAAAGATAAACAAAAAGGTAAAGAAGATCGTCTTGAAAAAGGGGATTTTCTAGCCTTATTAATTGCAGCTAGTAGTACATTCTGGCCAATTTTATTAGGTGCCATTGTTATTTTAGCGCTATTAATTTTTGGTTGGAATGCCATCTTTGCATAATACGAGAAGCTTTCGGCTTCTCTATTTTTTTAGGAGAAAGATATGAAATTTACAGATTATAAATATGAACATATGGATATTGAAGCTTTGCAGGCACAATTAAAGGCGATTTGTACAAAATTACAGAATGCAGCTTCTTATGATGATTTTAAAAATGCGTTTATTGAATTGAATGACGTAAATAAATATATCAATACTAATCAGACTCTTGTTGAAGTGCGTCATACAGTAGATACAAGAGATGAATATTATACAAAAGAAAATGACTTTTTAAATGAAATGCTTCCAGTATTAAAGGAAGATATTGTGAATTGTAATAAGGCTGTAATGGAAAGTTCTTTTGTATCTGAATTAAAGAAAGAAGTACCAGAAACATATTTCTTACAAAGAGAAATGGAAGAAAAATCATTTGATCCAATTATCATTCCTGAAATGCAAGAAGAAAATAAATTAGCTTCTAAATACCAAGCAATCATTGCGAGTGCACAAATTGAGTTTGATGGTGAAACATATACTCTTGCTGCTTTAGAAGTAAAGACAAATGATAAAGATAGAGATACTCGTAAACGTGCAATGCAAGCCTATTGGGGATGGTATGACGAACATGCTAAAGAAATCGGTGAAGTTTATGATCAATTAGTGCAAGTGCGTACGCGTATGGCTAAAAAATTAGGATATGAAAACTATATTGAACTTGGTTACTATCGCATGATGCGTTTTGACTACAATAAAAATGATGTAGAAAACTATCGTAAACAAGTATTAGAAGATGTTGTTCCTTTAGATAATGAGTTGTATGCTCGTCAACAAAAACGTTTGGGTTATGATACTTTGCATGCTTGGGATGAAAAGTTTGAATTCACTTCAGGAAATCCAGCCCCTAAATATATTCGTGAAGAATTAGTTAAACGTGCATTAAAGATGTATCAAGAACTAGATCCTAAAACAGGTGAATTCTTTGAATTTATGACAGAAAGAGAATTATTAGATCTAGATTCAAAGCCTGGTAAAGCAGCTGGTGGATATTGTACATTCATTCCAAATTATCAATCTCCATTTATCTTCGCAAACTTTAATCAGACTAGCCATGATGCTGAAGTACTAACACATGAAGCAGGACATGCTTTCCAAGTGTATTCAAGTAAGGATATTTTCCCAATCGATTGTGTATGGCCTACTTATGAATCTTGTGAAATCCACTCTATGTCTATGGAATTCTTTACATATCCATGGATGAAATCTTTCTTTGAAGAAGATGTAGATAAATATTATTTCAATCATTTGTCAGGAGCTGTTAAGTTCTTACCTTATGGAGTTTTAGTAGATCACTTCCAGCATGAAGTATATGAAAAACCAGAAATGTCTTGTGAAGAAAGATTGGCTACTTGGAGAAAGTTGGAAAAACAATACTTGCCTCATAAAAACTATGAAGGTATTGATATTCTAGAAAAAGGTGGATGGTGGATGCGCCAGCTTCACATTTTCATGGATCCATTCTATTATATTGATTACACATTAGCTCAAGTATGCGCGTTGCAGTTCTGGGCTCGTATTCAAAAGAATGATGAAAAGGCTTTCGAAGATTACAAACACATTTGTAAGATTGGTGGAACATTGCCATTCAGAAAAATTGTAAAAGAAGCAGGATTAAAGGTTCCTTTTGAATCAGGATGCTTAAAAGATACTGTTCAATTGGTTCGCGAATGGTTTGAAAAAGCAGACGATTCACAATTTTAAAAAAACATCTTGCGATTTGAAAAAAGGCTTGCTATAATTGTATAGCACTTACTTTGGGTCAATATGACTTAAGGCGGAAGGAGGATACATCAATATGAAACAAGGAATTCATCCTAATTATCATAAAGTTAAATGTATCTGTACATCTTGTGGTGCAGAATTCGAAACAGGTAGTACAATCAAAGGTGATGAATTACGTGTAGATACTTGCAGTAACTGCCACCCATTCTTCACAGGTCGTCAACGTTTCGCTGCTGCTCAGGGACGTATTGAGAAATTTAACAAGAAATATGGTTTGAAGTAGTAATATAATGACAGTGTCAGAAATGGCACTGTTTTTTATTTTGGTTATAAAAAAATCGTTATTAAAAATTAAATATACTTTAAAATAGACGTTTCAAGCTTGCTCGGTTATATTAAAATTATCAAATTTACACGAGAATAACTGTGGTATTTGAAAACTTCTATTGCTACGTTTATAATAAAGAAAATAAATTAAAAATAGTGAGGTGTATTAAAGTGAAAAGAGCTAAAAGAATGGATGTATTTCAATCTTCTATATTTACAGAATTGAAAAATATGAAGCTGGATTATACACAAAGAACAGGAAATGAAACAATTGATTTTTCAGTTGGATCGCCAAATATTGCGCCTGAACCATCCATTATGAAGGTACTGCAAGAATCAATTATGGTTCCAGAAAACTATAAGTATGCGATCAATGAATTACCTGAAATGAAATCAGCAATCCACGATTGGTATAAGAACCGTTATAATGTAGAGCTAACATATGATGAAATGATCTGTCTACAAGGATCTCAAGAAGCTTTAAGCACATTGTTTTTAGCTATGTGTGATCCAGGTGATATTGTATTGGTGCCTGACCCTTATTACCCAATTTTTAGTGATGGGCCAAAGATTGCAGGGGCTAAAGTTGAATATATGCCTTTGTTGCAAGAGAATAACTATGTCATTCAATTGGATCAAATTGATGAAGAAATTGCGAAAAAAGCGAAGATTATGATTGTATCTTATCCAAACAATCCAACTTGTGCTATAGCACCAGATTCATTCTATGAAGAGTTGATTCAGTTTGCAAAGAAATATGATATTGTAGTTTTACATGATAATGCATATAGTGAACTTGTATTCGATGGTAAAGTTGGAAAGAGTTTCTTATCTTTTGAAGGAGCTAAAGAAATAGGAATTGAATTAAATTCTTTCTCGAAAACATATGGAATGGCTGGTGCAAGACTTGGTGTGTGTGTTGGTAATAAAGAAGTGATTGATTGTTATAATACCCTTAAATCAAATATGGATTATGGAATCTTCTTACCTATACAATATGCAGGTATTGAAGCACTAAGACATGGAGGCGCAAGCATTCACTCAACTTGTCAGGCTTATCAAGATCGAAGAGATGCTATATGTGAAGCATTTGATGAAGTAGGATGGCATATTGATAAGAGTCCTGCAACAATGTTCGTATGGGCAAGAATTCCAGATCAATATGAAGATTCATATGCCTTCACAAAAGATTTGATGGAAAAAACAGGTGTTGTCGTTACACCTGGCCAGGCTTTTGGCGTTCATGGTACTAGATATGTGCGTTTAGCTCTTGTTCAAGATATTGAGGATATCCAAAAAGCGGCAGAAAGAATAAAAAAATCTGAAATTTTTAAGTAAAGTGCAAAAATTTGCACTTTTTTTTCGTATAAGAGTATATGAAGTGTAATCGATGTCAAAATGAAGATCCTAAATTATTTGCGTATGATCATGGAGTTTATTATTGTCGTAAATGCATTGATTTTTCTAGGTTGGAGGTTAATGAAAAAATAAATCCGGTTAAATTGAAGCATAGAACGTGGAAGGGTAAACCTAAACTTGATTATGAACTTACTGCTTCGCAAAAATGTGCAAGTCACGAAGTATATCAATATTTAAGTAAAGGAAAAGACGTAATACTTTACGCCAGTACAGGTGCCAGGCAAAACAGAAATTTGTTTTGAAAGTATCTGTGGATATTTAGCACAAGGAAAGAAAGTAGGATTTGCGATCAGTCGAAGACAGGTTGTTCTTGAAATCGCAAATCGTTTGCGGATAGCGTTTCCTGAATTAAGTGTATGTGAAGTTGCTCAAGGATATACCCAAGTTACAGATGCAGACCTTATTGTATGTACTACACACCAGTTGTATCGTTATCCATATGCCTTTGATTTATTAATTTTAGATGAGTTAGATGCCTTTCCTTTTGTGGGCAACGAAGTGCTTCAGGCCATAGCTAATCAGGCGTGTATTGGACAAAAACTAATGTTGAGTGCAACACCAGACAAAGAGAGTATGGAACTTGTGAAACAAAATAAAATAGAGCTTGTGTGTTTGTTTGAAAGGCCACATAAACACCCGTTGATTGTGCCTAAAGTGATACAGGTATCTATTTTAATTCAAGTATGGATTGTAATTTATTTGTGCATAAAATTCCAAAAAGAGGGAAAACAAACATTAGTTTTTGTCCCTCGAAAAAAAGATGGAAAGTGGATGAAGCTGATTCTTAATGTGTTTGTGAAGACAGATTTTATTCATTCTTCTACACAAAATAAAGATGAAATTTTAGATTGTTTTCGCAATAAAGAATTGAGTGCACTAGTTTGTACCACACTATTAGAAAGAGGAATCACGATTCCAAGCGTTCAAGTTGTTGTTTTTAAAGGAGATCATTCAGTCTTTACCACGGCCAGTCTTATTCAGATTTTTGGACGTGTGGGACGAAGTTTTAAAGATCCAGAGGGAAAGGGTGTGTGTTTATGCCAAGCTTCAAGCGAATCTATCAAAGATTGTGTGAGTCAAATTACGAAGATGAACGATACTGTTTATGTTGCCACAAAAAAATGAGTGCAATTCGCAATTTTGAGATTTTCTTTTATAATGATCTTTTGATATGTCCGGATTGTTCAAAAAATTTCAAGCTACATAAACAAGTCTATAATATAGATGGTATCCCTTTATATGTTCTCTATGAGTATGATGAGTTTTTAGAGAGGTTGTTTTTTCAGTATAAGGAACAAAGGGATGTTGTATTAAAAGATGTTTTTTTGTGTGAACACTTATATTTAAAGAATATCTTTAAAAAATATTGTGTCTGTACTTTATGCAGTAGTGATGCAAAACGTATGGAAAGGGGATTTGAACCAGCTATTGATATGTATTCGTCGTTAGATGTTTTTGTTCATTCTCCTTTCTACAAAAAGAAGGATATAAAGCAGTCTTCAGCAACAAAATTGCAAAGATCACAAATTAAGAATGTATTGGGTTTGAAACAATTGTATCCATTGCCTAAAAAGAAAATATTGTTGGTGGATGATGTTTGTACAACTGGAAGCACACTATTGGCCGCAAAGCAGTTGATCCATCCGGACTGCATGTTTGTTTTAGCGGCACATCCACTTTGGATTTTGGCAAATCAAGAAAACATAGTGGTCAAATCAAAGGGGTTTTGGTAAAATATTCTAAAAGGGGCGATAGAAGCTATGGATAAGAAAAGAAAGAATGAGAATGATGAGATTTCTCAATTATTAGATTCATTTCAAACAAACGAGGAAGATACGTTAGAACAAAAAATGGATCAATTCACAAAGAATCAAACTCGTAGTCGAGTAGAAAAACATAAACCTGAACCGGAAATTCCGTTTCAAGCAAAAAAAGAGGAACCTTCACTAGGAGATACGTTTGTGGTTGGATCAAAGGATTTAAATGAGTCAAAAGAAGATCTTTCTGCAACTCGTACAGTAATGTGGAATGCGGATGATTTAAAACAGGAAGCAGATTCTACAAATCAAACTGTTGTGATTGATGATGATGAAATTCAGTCTCTGTTAGAGGAGGGTAAGGGTCCTCAATTAAAAAGAGAAGTAATCAACAAGAAAAAAGAGCCGAGCAAAAAGAAATCAGCACCAAAAAAGAGCCATTCTAAAACTGGAATGTATGTTGCCTTAGGTGTTGTAGGTGTGTTGTTGGTTTCATTATTGATATTTGGTGGCATGAAACTAATGACTGGTGGATTGTCTAGTTCTGATGAAAAAACATCGGAGGTTCAAAAGAAGAATTACCAGGAATTATTAGATTTTGCAAACAACTATGATGATTTATCTTCAAGTGACCAAAAGAAAATTATTGGTTTTGAAAGTAAATATAACAGTTTAACGCGTAAACAAAGAGAGAAGATTGATGAAATTTTAGAAGAGGTTACCGGTAAAACTTTCAATGAATTACTTGCGAGTGCAAATAAGAAGACAAGTACGAAAAAAGACAACAACAACACTGAAATTGCTGAAAAGAAAGCGCAGTTGAAACAAAAAATCAATGATCTTAAAAAGCAGTTGTTGAGTGCACAATCAGAATTAGAAAATGCGCAGAATGCACAGTCTTCAGCTCAAAGTGATGTCGATTCATTACAGTCTCAGATTGATTCTGCAGGTGGCAGTGTAAGTGATGCTCAAAGTGCTGTAATTAGTGCACAAGCGGATTACGATAATGCACAAAGTGCGCTACAGGTATGTGAGAATCGTCGCAGTGAATTGGAGCAAATTCCAAATAGCGAATTGACGCAAGATCAATATACAGAGTTACAGCAATTATATGCTGAACATCAGGGATTGGTTGATAATGTAAACACAACAAAATCGGCTTTGGCTGATGCAAAAACGGCATTAAGTGCTGCACAAAAGAATTCGGATACTTCTTCTTTACAGAATAAGTTAAAATCAGCGAAGACGAAATTGGATAGTGCAAATTCAGATGTAACAGATGCACAATCAAAAGTAGATTCATTGAATTCACAAATCAATGATTATCAAAATCAATTGAATCAATTAGATTAGACAATACAAAATGTATTGTCTTTTTCTTTGTGTGACCTTTTAATGTCTTGTGATTTTTGTTAGAATATATACAGAAAGTCAGGTGAAAATATGCGTAATGCGATTGTTCTGGCGGCAGGAAAAGGAACTCGAATGAAATCAGATCGTAGCAAAGTAATGCATACGATTATTGATCGTTCAATGTTGGCTTACATTATTGATGCTTTAAGAGCGGTATCTGTAGAAAGAATTGTAGTGATTGTCGGATATCAGGCTGAAAGTATCAAAGAAGCTTTTCCAGATGTTGAATTTGCTTTGCAGCAACCACAATTGGGGACAGGTCATGCGGTTATGCAAGCTACACAATTAAAGGATGAAGATGGGGATACATTGATTATTAATGGAGACGGACCATGTATTCAGCCTGAGACATTGGAAAAACTATTCCAAACCAATCAAGATGCATCATTAACTCTATTAACTTCTGTATTGGATGATGGAGCTCATTATGGTCGTATTGTTCGTGATGAAAATAGTCATGTTCAAGCGATTGTAGAGGCAAAGGATTGTACAGAAGAACAAAAACAAATTTGTGAAATCAACGCAGGTATGTATTGTTTCAAGAACAGAGATTTATTTGACAATCTTGATAAATTAACAACAAATAATGCTCAACACGAGTATTACTTAACAGACTTGGTTAAGATTTTGGCAAATCAAGGAAAGGTTGTTAAGGGGTTGGTAGTTGAAGACCGTGATGAAGTCATGGGAATCAATGATTGTGTAGAATTACATAAAGCGTATGAATGGATGCGCAATCGAATCAACAATAACTGGATGAAAGAAGGGGTACAGATTGTAGACCCATTGCGAACAGTTATTGGAAAAGATGTAACGATTGGACATGATGTAATTATTCATCCAAATGTTGAAATTCTTGGACATACAGAAATCGGTGATTTCGTTGAGATTTTACCAGGTTCTTATTTGAATAATTCGAAAATTGAAGATCGTGCAATTGTAGATTCAAGTAAAGTCGTCAATTCTTGCATAGAAGAAGGTTCTGTTGTAGGGCCTATGTCTTATGTAAGCAATAATAAAACCATAAAATAAACCTGATAGGGTATGAGAAAGGATAAATCATGAAAAACACTATTGTATTTGCTTTATCATCTAGCGTTGGTTTAGCAGAAGATATTTGTAAAGAATTAGGATTGGAATTAGGTAAATGTGAAGTTAAACATTTTGCGGATGGAGAAATCTTAGTAGAACTTGGAGAATCTGTTCGTGGAAAACACGTATATTTTGTACAAAGTACAAATAAACCTGTAAACTCAAATTTAATGGAAATTTTAATTGGTATTGATGCATGTAAACGTGCAAGTGCTGCAAGCATTACGGCTATCATTCCATATTTTGGATATGCTCGTCAGGATCGTAAAGCGAAACCTCGCCAACCAATCACTTCTAAATTAGTTGCTAGTTTATTAGAAAGAGCTGGAGCTGATCGCGTAGTTACAGTTGACTTACACGCTACTCAGATTCAAGGATTCTTCGATATTCCAGCAGACGATATTACTGCGAATGGATTGATTGCTGATTACTTCAAACACCAAGAAGGATTAGGTGAAATCGTAGTTGTATCTCCTGATCACGGTGGAGCTGTACGTGCTCGTAACTTAGCAAATGCATTAGGTGCACCTATCGCAATCATCGACAAACGTCGTCCTAAACCAAATGTAGCTGAAGCTATGAACCTAATTGGTGATGTTGATGGTAAAACTGCAATCATCATCGATGACATGGTAGATACAGCTGGTACATTAACTGCTGGTATCAAAATGTTGAAAGACAAGGGAGCTAAAGCGGTTTATGCTTCATGTTCACATGGTATCCTTTCAGGACCTGCTATCGATCGTTTAAAAGCTGCTAAGTTAACTGGATTCGTTTGTACAAATACAATTGATCAAACAGAAAACCAAAAAAATTATCCAGAAATGACTGTTCTTTCAATGGCACCATTGTTAGCTGGATTGATTCATGCAGTTGAAGAAAATTCTTCATTATCAGAAGTATTAGCACACGCATTTGATGACTAATATGGAAACATTGTTTATTGGCTATCCTCCTTGTTCAACTTGTAAAAAGGCATATAAAGCTCTACAAGATTTGGGTATTGAAGCTACATATCGAAATATTAAAGAAGATAATCCAAAAAAAGAAGAGATTCAAAGTTGGATTGATCGTGGTGTGGAATTAAAAAAATTGTTCAATACAAGTGGTATGTTGTATCGTGAATTAAATGTAAAAGAAAAACGCGAAACATATACAGAAGAACAATTGATTGAATTACTTGCCTCAAATGGTATGTTAGTAAAAAGACCGATTGTGATCCAAGGAGATATCATTATCATAGGAAACAAAGTATCAGAATACGAAAACTTACAAAAATAGGCGCTCTAAAATAGTGTAGGGTTATGTGAAAATACCGGCTTTAAATTATTGTAG
>NZ_JAJDMK010000495.1:0-201 GCF_020593575.1 Holdemanella sp. DFI.5.55 | reverse complement strand
ATACGGTTGCCTTGATCAACCCTAAAACCACTGATCTCACACGCAAGATGGAAGGTGGCATTACTAAGAATGACAAACTGGATACAATCACCATTTGTGATGTCCTCGATACTCCTGAGCGCAAGAAACAGTATCGTATTACTAAAGTTGACCGTTTTGATTTATATGAACAAAGACAATTGACTCGTCATCACCATAATC
>NZ_JAJDMK010000494.1:0-204 GCF_020593575.1 Holdemanella sp. DFI.5.55 | reverse complement strand
GCTTACGCACTCTTGTTGGAATAATAGTTGTATCATAATAGTCTGCCATTTCCTGATATGATTTGTTTAATATTGGATCCTCATATTTCTTGTTTTGGATAATTCCTACTTTTAGATTGTCTGGGATCAGAAGTCTTGTAACTCCGCCAAAATAACGGTAAGCCTGGATATGGCAATCGACCCAATCATTGATTTTCATGCTTG
>NZ_JAJDMK010000493.1:0-206 GCF_020593575.1 Holdemanella sp. DFI.5.55 | reverse complement strand
ACAAAATTATTGACACTCTCAAAAATTAATTTTAATAGATTAAATTTAGGACCTTTTTCAAATTGTATTGGTAAAAATCAATTCCCTACTTCACAAATGAAGTGGGGAATTTTTAGTTATCGAATCTAAACTTTTTGATTGATAATAAAGTATTTATGCTTTAATACTAGTATTCTTTACACATCCTTTAAATCTTTTAACAAAAT
>NZ_JAJDMK010000492.1:0-206 GCF_020593575.1 Holdemanella sp. DFI.5.55 | reverse complement strand
AGGAAACGTTATTCGCATCAGAAACAGTATCCGCATTGACCGTTTGTGTTGCCATTAACGTCCCTGCCGCAACAGCAACCGTAGTCAAGGCCATGCAGCACCACTTTTTGCCTTTCTTAAACATCTTGTAGTGTTTCCGTACATCCATAATCTAAATATTCCTACCCTTCCATTGCTAAAATTTAATAAATTTTAATGGTCTTAAT
>NZ_JAJDMK010000491.1:0-206 GCF_020593575.1 Holdemanella sp. DFI.5.55 | reverse complement strand
AAACGGTCCGACGCCATCATCAAAGTCCAGAATCAGTTTGGAATCAGGCTGCAGGTATTTTTGCAGGCGCTGCTGAGCTTGAGGAGTAAAGGTAAGTTTCATGATTAGAACCTCGCTTTTGATTTTTTATCAGTTTATGCTTATTTTTAGTAAGTGTAAATTTTAATGCTCAGCGACAGTAAAAAGTCCCCGTCCCAAAATAACGG
>NZ_JAJDMK010000490.1:0-206 GCF_020593575.1 Holdemanella sp. DFI.5.55 | reverse complement strand
AGACTTCTGGTGCGCGGCCAAAAATGATAAAACGCGTGTGATTAGACTTATCGTTTTCGATGCTGGGTGCCAAAATGTCCAGATCATATAATTTGGCTGCTTCAGTCGAGGCAATCGCGCCAATTGCCGGATCCTGCCTTTCAGCGGCCATTTTAGCTGCCAGTGCCGTATTGAGGCATTCTTTTCCTTGGATCTGATGCGCGGCT
>NZ_JAJDMK010000489.1:0-207 GCF_020593575.1 Holdemanella sp. DFI.5.55 | reverse complement strand
CGGCAGTGAGCGGACATTTTGCCCATAAAAGCCGGAAACGATTGGCGGAATTGCCAAGACGATTGAATAGATGGTCAAAAATTTCATGGTCTGGTTCAGATTACTGTCCAGGACCTTGCTATAGGCGTCAGAAACGCGAGCCGAGACGTCAGATGTCATCTGGGCCATTTCTAACCCTTGCTGAGCTTCGATAATAATATCGTCCAG
>NZ_JAJDMK010000488.1:0-207 GCF_020593575.1 Holdemanella sp. DFI.5.55 | reverse complement strand
CGGCAAGGTGAGCCCGGCTTGGTAATCAACCTGGGCAGTGATCATGATTTTCGTGATCTGAAAAAGCTGCTGGCCGATACCGACTATCAGTTTACGGAATTGACGGTTGGTGAAAAAGCCGTCACCGATGAAAAACCGGCCGATGGAGCAGCCAAAATGCCAGTGCATAAAGAAGCTAGCCGTGCGATTCAAAAGGAACAGCGTGAA
>NZ_JAJDMK010000487.1:0-207 GCF_020593575.1 Holdemanella sp. DFI.5.55 | reverse complement strand
GGCGGCGGCCATGGGCCTCAGTCTGGCGGTCGGTGTGGCCGTGGTGCAGGCGCTGGAATCCCTGGGTTATCCGGGGGTCGAGCTCAAGTGGCCGAACGATCTCTATTATCAGGGCCGCCGCCATGCCCTGCTCGAGTCGCCAGTACATGCTCAGGATCAGCTGGCAGCCGAAGGGGGAAACCCAGGGCTTGCCACGGCGACCACGAC
>NZ_JAJDMK010000049.1:0-17675 GCF_020593575.1 Holdemanella sp. DFI.5.55 | reverse complement strand
GTAACACCAATTCCACACAACGGATGTCGTCCACCAAAACGACCTCGTGGATAGTCACCATACTAAGGAGGTGTCCAAATGAGCACAAAGTATAAAATTTCGACTATCGAAGAAACAACAAAAGTAGGTAAATTCTTATTAGAACCATTAGAATATCGTTATGGTACACCATTAGGTAATGCACTTCGCCGTGTATTATTATCTTCAATTCCTGGAGGTGCGATCTTCAGTATTCGTATTGACGGCGTATACCACGAATTTACAGGTATTAAAGGGGTAAAAGAAGACGTTGCTTCAATTATTTTAAATTTGAAACAATTGATTTTAGATATTGATATTCATGACAATGAAGTTTATACACTTCGTATTGACCAGGAAGGACCAAAAACAGTCTTAGCAGGTGATATCGAATGTCCAACAGGAGTTACTGTGTTAAACAAAGATTTACCAATTTGTACTTTGTCTGAAGGAGGTTCTATGCACATGGAACTTCAGGCTCGTTTAGGCCGTGGATTCGTACGTTCTGATGTAAATAAAAGAATGTACCAAAATGAAGGACAACCTCTTGGTATTATTTATACAGATTCTCTATATTCACCAGTTAAAAATGTTAGCTATGTAGCTACACCAATTAAAGGCGAAGATGGAAGTATGTATGATTCATTAGAGTTAGAAATTACTACAGATGAAACAATTAAACCGAGTGAAGCATTAGCTGTAGCAGGTAAAATCTTACGTGATCACTTATCAATTTTGGCATCAGTTGATGAAGCTAGTCTTGAAGTGAAAGAAAAAGAAGTTGAAGTTTCAGAAGAACCTGTAGCACATACTACTCATAAAATGATTGAAGACTTAGAACTATCAGTTCGTTCTTATAACTGTTTAAAACGTGCTGGTATTGCGACTGTTGATGAATTAACTCAAAAAACAGAAGAGGAAATGATTCACGTTCGTAATTTAGGAAAGAAATCATTACAAGAAGTTAAAGACAAAATTAAAGAATTAGGATTGTCTTTTAAGCAGAATAACGGATAGGAGGAAATACCATGTGGAATCGTAAATTGGGACGTAAAGCCGATCATCGTAAAGCATTGTTGCGTAACATGGCAACATCTTTGATTGAAAACGGACAAATCGAAACAACAGAAATGAAAGCAAAAGAATTAAGCGCTGTAATGGACTCATTAGTAACATTAGCAAAACGTGGAAATTTACATGCACGTAGACAAGCAGCAGCTTATGTTCGCAATGTAGAAGTTGATGAAGAGGGAACAACAGCTCTTCAAAAATTATTCAATGAAATTGGACCAGCATATGCAGATCGTAATGGTGGATACACTCGTGTAGTAAAAACACGTATCCGTCGTGGAGATGCAGCTCCAATGGCAATTGTACAATTCGTTAAGTAATTTAATAAATAATAAAGGCACTGAGTTAATCAGTGCCTATTTTTTTGTGATAACTTTTTGAATTTGATCTTCCTTCCAAATGACAAGATCACAATCAAATCCCTCTTTAACTTGTCCTTTATGTTTAAAACCTAATACATTCGCAACATTTTTCGTAAAGAATGGCAAAGCATTTTCATACCCAAATTCATTTTTCAGATAAATGAATTCTTTTTTTAAGTTTGAAATTGGCGTAATACCAATTTCTTTAACGGATCCATCTTCATTGTATGTAGACCAAGATCCTTGTGCATCACTAGAAATGGTTACTTTCTCTGTATTTTGGATTTGTTGAATGTAACTCAAAGTTTTACCATTACCATCACATGTAATGTCAATTGTACCACCCATATCAGTAAATCTTTTTGCTTCTTCAAATAAATGAGGATTTCTTGAACAATGTGTAGGCTGGAATAATGAAATAGGAATATCGGCTTTTTCTATGGCCTTAAAGACAAGTTCTAAGGCTTGTTTTTCATCACCCATATGAATTGTTAAATTTGCTTGTTTTCCAGCTATAAGACTCGCTGTACGAATTCTAGAAGCCAAATGAATTAATTCATCTTCTGTAATATGACTCGATCTATGATCACTTAATGCAAGCTTAACCCCTAGAATACTATCAATAAACACAATATCGTCTTCCACTGAACTTGTTAGTGTATTACTAGGATAGGCATAGCTGCCCGTTAAGATATACGTATGTACACCTTTTTGTGTTAGTTCTTTAGCTTTCGCAAATAATTCTTTTGTGCTTCTTGTGTAACCATCTGTTCCCAATAATCCAATGACAGTTGTGATACCTGCATCTAATATTTCCTGTACATCTATAGGCCTAGCTCTAGAAATAAATCCGGCTTCTCCACCACCACCAGTAATATGAACATGGCGATCAATTAGACCTGGCGTTAAAATGCATCCTGTGCCATCAATTGTTTCAATTGGATAAGAAAGTTCGATATGATTATCAATTTTTTCGATTTTAGAATCTGAAATTAATACATCTTTTACTCCCAAATTTTCAGGTGCATAAATTTGAATATTTTTAATAAGTTTCATGCGTGTCACCTCAAAAAGTATTATATAATAAAACTCAGGTGATGTTATGTTAATTTCAACAGAAAGTTTAAAAAAGAATATAAATGATAAATGCATTTTAAAAGATGCGAGTTTCACAATAGAAGATACTGATAAAATTGCGTTGATTGGAGTCAATGGTACAGGTAAAAGTACTTTATTAAAGATACTTGCAGGTATTGAAAATTATGATTCAGGAATCATAATTAAAAAAAATGGAATCAAGATTCATTATTTACCTCAAAATCCAGAATTCAAAACGGATTGTGTTTGGGATGAAATTCAACTTGTGAATTCTAAAAATGAGCACCCCGTCGCAGAATTTGAATTAAAATCGATTCTAACGAAACTGGGTATTACAGATTATCAAAGCGCCATGTCAAATATGTCAGGTGGACAAAGAAAAAGAGTGGCTCTTGCCTTAGCACTATGCACAAGTTGTGATTTGTTGCTTTTGGATGAACCGACAAACCATTTGGATAATGATATGGTTGAATGGTTGGAAAATTATTTGATTCGATCAAAGAGTGCAATATTTATGGTCACACACGATCGTTATTTTTTAGATCGTGTTTGTACAAAAATGATTGAATTGGATCAAGGCGACTTATATATTCATAATGGAAATTATGAAGTGTATTTAGAAAATAAGGAAACGCGTATTGAACAAGAAAAATTAGCAGCCCATAAACACAAGAACTTATATAAAAAGGAATTAGAGTGGGTTAGAGCGGGCGTACAGGCGCGTGGTACAAAATCTAATAGTCGACTTCAAAGGTTTGAAGAATTGCGTCAGAAACGTTTTAAACAGCAAGAAGAGTCATTAAAAATAAATGCGACTATGCAACGATTGGGGAATAAAACAATTGAATGTATGAATTTAGGATTTAATTATCCAGAAAAGTCATTATTTCATGATTTTAACTATGTATTATTACGACAAGACCGAATAGGTATCATTGGAGAGAATGGATGTGGAAAATCTACTTTGTTAGATGTTATTGCAGGGGTGAAACAACCAACCTATGGAACCATTGAATATGGAACCACAGTTAAAATTGGATATTTCAGACAAGCGGATCAAGGTGTCGATCTAAATATGCGTGTCATTGATTATATTGAAGAAGTTTCTAAAGTCATTGAATACGATCGTATGACACTAAGTGCTTCGCAAATGCTTGAAAGATTTTTATTTCCAAGAAATATGCACTATACCACGCTATCAAGACTATCCGGTGGAGAAAGAAGAAGACTATATCTATTAAGAGTTTTGATGCAAGAACCAAATATCCTGTTATTGGATGAGCCAACAAATGATTTGGATATTTTGACATTAGACGTATTAGAAGATTATTTAGATGATTTCCAAGGAGCCATTATTACTGTAAGCCATGACCGATATTTTTTGGATCGTGTTGTGGATAAAGTGTTTGTCCATCAAGAAGATGGTACTTTTAAACAGTACAGTGGAGGATATAGTGATTATTTAGTGAAATCAAAAGATGAGAATAAGAAGGTTGTTGTTCAAAAGCCGATTGAAAAGAAGAAAAGATCTCAATTATCTTATATGGAAAAAAAGGAATTGGAGCAACTTCCTGAGAAGATGGAAGTATTAGAAAGTGAAATCGAAGCTTTAGACTATCAGATGAATGAGTGTCAAAGTGATTTTGCGAAATTAAAAGAATTAAGTGATTTGAGAGCGCAGAAAGAAGAAGAACTTGAAACTTTAACTAATCGTTGGATGGAATTAGAAGAAAAAAAGGAAGGATAAGTTTTAATTGGATATGGAGAAAAGGGAATTTTTTAAACAGCCATTACATGTATTTTTACTAGCCGTGCTATGTTGTACACTATGGGGAAGTGCAGCTCCATTCATTAAATGGGGATATAAGCTATTTAATATTGAAGGTGTACCTAGTATTTTAATGTTTGCAGGCATACGTTTTACATTAGCTGGATTTTTAGTCATATTATTTGCTTCTTTCTTACAGAAAAAAGTATTAGTTGCTAAAAAAGAGAATATTCAAGGCATATGCACTCTAGCTCTTTTTCAAACGGCTGGACAGTATTTTTTCTATTATATTGGACTTTCACATACATCAGGAGTCAACGGATCCATTATTTCAGGAACCAGTGCCTTTATATCTTTGTTAGTGGCAAGTTTAATTTTTCATTATGAAAAAATTACAGCACGAAAAGCATTAGGCTGTTTTATTGGATTCTTGGGCATTTTATTTATGAATATCAGTGGAGCCAGTGTCAGTTTTTCCTTTGTGGGTGAAGGCTTTGTGTTGATGTCACAATTTTGTGGATCTATATCGGCTGCCTTTATTAAGAAGTTCACACAAAATCAAAATGCCGTCCTGTTAAGTGGATATCAGTTCTCTCTAGGAGGTATTCTCTTAGCTATAACAGGCTATTTAATGGGAGGACACATTACATTTGGATTTAATCTAGGCCTTCTTGTATTGATTCATTTAGCTCTTGTATCTGCTATCGCCTATACGATTTGGGGATTGTTATTATCTGTAAATCCTGTTAGTAAGATTGGTGTCTATATGTGCGTAACACCTATCATCGGTGTGATTTTATCAAGTGTTGTATTACATGAATCCAATCAGGCATTCCAACTATCAAGTTTAATTGCATTGTTACTGGTAAGTTTAAGTGTATTTTTAGTCAATAAAGAAACACAGACAGATTAAGTTCTGTCTTTTTCTTTGCCTAAAAAAAGATCCTAGGCTTATCTAGGATCAAATAATTCAAAGCAGCGCCCCACATCGTTAGGATAATGAGCATCACTTGCAGTAACAATTTTTACATTATTTTCTTTTAGGATATTTCTAAAATCAGCATTTAAGCCAATATCAGGATGATGATATGAATAATGAGCTTTAGTGTTGTCTTCCATTTTAATGTTGTATTCATTTGCCAGACGAGCGATATGATGGTAGGTAGGATGTAAATCGTAGCCTGGATCAATCGAATACAATTTGATCACATCTGGATGACCCACTTGATCAAAGAGATTGGATTGGATTAGTTTTTCAATAGTGTCATAGTAGGACTTATAAATATTAGAAGGATCATTTTTGTTCCAAAGTAATTCTTTAGAAAAGGCATCCATATCATATAGATAACCATTTACAGAGTGTACACTGCCAATTAGAAAGTCAAAATGGTAGTTTTTAAGAATGGAGGATAATAGACTTTCTGTTTCAGGCGTGTAACATACTTCAAGGCCAAAACGTACAGCGATGTCAAAAGTTTCTTTTTTTAATGCCTCAATTAATTTTAAATAATCATCTATGGAGTTTTTTTGTTTCTTTAAAAACCACTCTTCTTGTAATTTAGATACTTCACAAACTCTTTTATAACAGTCTTTAAATTCAAAGAATCTATGTGTGTGATCTAATATTTGAAGATGAGTAATCCCTTTTTCTTTGGCAGCATCGATAAACTTATGAACATATTCAATGCTTAAATCACCATTTTCTAAATGTGTATGTGCATCAATCATAGTACCATCCTATTTCTTATAAGTAGATACTCTAATCATACCATTGATTTTTTCAATTGGAGAAATATCAACTTCTGAATCTAAATCAATAATTGTATACGCAATATCTTTTTTAGATTTATTCATTAAGTTTTCAATATTAGCATCCTTAAAAATATCTGTGATTTGAGAAATCATTTTAGGCTTATTTTCATGAATACAAGTGATTCTAAATGGTGAATTCATATCCATCTTCGCATTTGGTAAATTGACAGAATTTGAAATATTTCCATAAGTTAAATAATTCATCAGTTCCTGAGCGGCTTTTAAAGCACAATTCTCTTCACTCTCTTCGGTTGAAGCACCTAAGTGAGGAATTGCGATGACTTTATCATTTTGAATAACTTTTAAACTTGGAAAATCAGTCACATAAGATTCAACTTTGTTGTCATCTAATGCCACCAATAGAGCATCTTCATCAACGAGGCCACCACGAGCAAAGTTTAATAATTTGACGCCATCTTTCATCTTGTCAAAACTATCTTTATTGATAAAGTTTTTAGTTCCATCATTTAAAGGCACATGAATCGTAATAAAATCACATTGACGATATAAATCATCAATATTTGTGACATGATTTACATATCGAGATAAGTTCCATGCAGCATCGACAGACATATATGGATCATATCCATAAACTTTCATACCAAAGCGTAAGGCTAGATTGGCAACCTGGATACCAATGGCACCACAACCGATGACACCTAGTGATTTACCGGTTAATTCGTGTCCAGCATATTTCTTTTTTTGTTTTTCAATATCTTTTGTGATGTTCTCATTTTCTTTTTGCGTTTGGATCCATTCAATACCATGATAAATATCACGACTTGCTAGTAACATACCCGCAAATACAAGTTCTTTTACGGCATTACTATTTGCGCCTGGAGTATTGAATACGGCAATCCCTTTTTTAGTACAAGTATCAATATCAATGTTGTTGACACCCGCACCTGCACGAGCGATAGCTTTAAGGTGGGCATTATATGTAATATCATGAAGATTGGTACTACGAACTAAAATAGCATCTTCATCTTCCATATTTTCGTTTACTTCATAATCTGGCGTAAACTGATCTAAACCAATTTGCGCAATATTATTGTAGAGCTTTATTTTAGGCATTATAATTCTCCTCTTCAAATTTCTTCATAAATGCAATTAGGGCTTCTACACCTTCAAGTGGCATGGCATTATAAATACTTGCACGCATACCACCAACCGTTCTGTGACCTTTAATATTTACAATTCCTGCTTCTTTTGCTTCTTTAACAAATTTAGTATCTAGATTCTTATCACCAGTCACAAAAGGAACATTTGTATAAGAACGATCTTCAGGTACAACAGGATTTGAATAGAGTTTAGAAGCATCAATATAGTCATATAATAATTTAGCTTTTTTACGATTGATCTTTTCCATATTTTTCAATCCACCTATTTGTGTTTCTAGCCATTCAAGTACTAAACCACAAATATAGATGGAATAAGTAGGTGGCGTATTGAACATAGAATCATTGTCAGCATATGTTTTGTAGTTTAACATGCTTGGTGTTTTTTCATCAGCTAAACCAATCAAGTCTTTTTTTATGATAACCACAGTTAAACCTGCAGGCCCCATATTCTTTTGAGCACCGGCAAAAATTAAATCATATTTAGAAACATCCGTTCTTTCACTTAAAATACAACTTGATAAATCTGCAACTAATAACTTTCCTTCATGTGGAGGAAGTTCTTTATATTTAGTTCCATAGATTGTGTTGTTCTCACAAATATATACATAATCAGAATCTTCACTTAAATCTTCTTGTTTAATTTTAGGAATATACGTAAAGTTATCTTCTTCACTTGACGCTACTACATTTACTTTTCCTAATTTTTTATGTTCTTTTAAAGCTTTCTTTGTCCATTGACCTGTATTGATCAAATCTACGTTATGTTTTTCTAAATTCAAAGGAATCATAGTAAATTGTAAAGAAGCACCTCCTTGTAAGAATAAAATTTCATATTCATCAGGAATGTTCATCAATCTTTTTAATCTTGCTTTACAAGTATCTATAATATCCTGGAATTCACTGGAACGGTGGGACATCTCCATAACACTCATTCCACTATTATGAGCATCTAACATTTCGCTTGCAGCTTTGGTTAAGACCCATTCTGGTAAGCATGCAGGACCGGCACTAAAGTTATATACACGTGTCATTTTGTTACCTCGGTGAAAACATTTCCACCTTTCCTTTCTTTATGTTTCACGATTATACATTTATTTACAATATATTTCAAGAATTTTGTTCATAAATTAAATTCAGGTGTGCTTAAAATTAAAACAAATCATTTAACAAAACCTTAACAGAACCATTTTTTTCGTTTAACAAACATGCATTATGATATGTGTGTCGAAAGAAAAGAGGACAAGGAAAATATGAATAAGTTTTTAAAAGGCGCAATGATCGTAGGATTATCTGCAGCTATGGTAGGATGTAGTTCAAATACTGCATCCGATGACAGTGATTCAAAAAATGAAAGTTTAAGCGGAACAATTACAGCCGCAGGCTCAAGTGCATTGAAACCATTGGTTGATGTTGCAGCCGAACAGTTTTCAAACGAAAATCCAGATGTTTCTATTACAGTAGATGCTGGTGGTTCAGGAGAAGGGTTAAAACAGGTAGCTGATAAAACAGTTACACTAGGAAACTCCGATGTGGCAGCTGAAGAAAAATTAGATAAGGATCAAGCTAAAGATTTAGTCGATCACCAAGTTTGTGTTGTAACAATGGCTCCAATCGTAAATAAAGATGTTGGTGTTAAAGATTTAACCAAACAACAATTGATTGATATCTTCACAGGAAAA
Organism: Holdemanella sp. DFI.5.55; assembly: GCF_020593575.1. NCBI lineage: Bacteria > Bacillati > Bacillota > Erysipelotrichia > Erysipelotrichales > Erysipelotrichaceae > Holdemanella > Holdemanella sp. DFI.5.55. The sequence goes on along the minus strand of NZ_JAJDMK010000049.1, from coordinate 8,746 downwards.
ACAACGAACTGGAAAGATGTTGGTGGACCAGATGAAGACATTGTCTTAGTTACTCGTCCAACTTCATCAGGAACAAGAGCAACATTCCAAAAATATGCATTAGATGGAAATGAAGAAGCTAGTAACGCTTCAATGGAAACAGATGATTCTGGTGTATTGTTACAAAATGTAACAGATACAAGAGGTGCAATCGGTTATGTGGCATTATCTTACTTAGTAGACAATGACGATGTAGATACAGTCGCAATTGATGGCGTTGAACCGACATTAGAAAACACATATAGTGGTGACTATAAAGTTTGGACATTTGAGCACATGTATACAAATGGAGAGCCAGATAAAGCTACAAAAGCATTCTTAGATTACATCATGGGTGAAAAATTCGGTAAGAAAATGGAATCATTAGGCTATGGTGTTTCTAGCAAAATGGAAAAAACAGATCACTAATTGCGAGTTCTTTAACGGACATTGAAATATATGTCCGTTATTCATTTAGTTTGGAGGAATTTGATGAGTCGTAAAAGCATGTTTTGTAAAGAATATTTTTGGCAGATTCTCGTCACAATTGGTGGTCTGTTCGTGATATTTGTAACTCTATTAATTGGAGCTTTTCTAGTTTATAAAGGTTCTGATACATTTTTTAAATTTCATCATACTCTAGGAGAGTTTCTTGGCAGTGCAAATTGGGCACCAATGGATAATGCCAGTTCAAAAGGACATGTAGGAGCCTTGATCTTTATTGTTGGATCGCTATGTGTTTGTGGATTGGCCTTATTGATTGCCACGCCTTTTGCGTTAGGATCATCTATTTTTATGACAGAAATTTCACCTAAGTTTGGTGAAAAATTCTATCGTCCTATGGTAGAAATTTTTGCCGGAATTCCTAGTGTTGTCTATGGATGGGTTGGATTAACGGTCTTGATTCCGTTCTTAAAGAAAGTATTTGATTTGCAGGTAGGACATTCCGTGCTTGCGGCAAGTCTTGTTTTATCAATTATGATTTTCCCATCGATTACCAGTGTTGCCAGTGATGCGATTCGAGCTGTTTCAAAAGAAACACGAATGGCTGCTTATGGACTTGGCTCAACACGCTGGCAAACGATATATCGTGTCGTAATTCCTGCTGCATTACCTGGAGTCATTTCAGGAATTGTATTAGGACTTGCAAGAGCGTTTGGTGAAGCTTTAGCTGTTGCGATGGTTATTGGGCAAACAACAGCTTTGCCTAAGAGTATTTTTTCTACTTCAAAAACACTAACAACGGAAATTGCAGCTCAAATGGGAAATGCGATGGAAGGTGGAGAAATGAAGGCAGCCCTATGGACAATGGCTTTATTATTGTTCTTGATTTCGTTATTGTTTATTACTATTATTCATAAGTTTTCAAAACCGAAAGGAGAATAGAGATGGATTCTAGAATTAAAAGAGCAAAAATGATTGATCAATTCATGACAATCGTCTTTTATGGTATCGCCTTATTCTTCTTTTTACTTCTTGTAGGCTTTGCCGGTAAAGTTATTATTGGAGGGTTGTTAGGGGCTAAACCAGAAATGTTTGGCTTTACTCGATCTGGCAGCATTGGAAACCAAGTTTTTAATACGATTTACTTAGTATTTATTTCTTTGTTGGTTTCGGTTCCAATTGGAGTATTAGCAGGCATTTATTTGGCGATGTACGCAAAACCTGGGCTTGTAACACGCTTTTTAAGAACTTGTATTGAAACATTGTCTTCTTTACCAAGTATTGTTGTAGGTTTATTTGGATATTTGATTTTCTTAGTTGTCATTGGATTATCAAAAAGTTTATTAGCAGGTGCCCTGTCTATATCAATTCTAAGTTTACCTTTGATTACAACAACTACAGAAGATGCGATAAAAGGTTTGCCTGAAGGCTATTATCACGGAAGTATGGGACTTGGAGCAACAAAGTGGCAAACCATATTCCATGTATTATTGCCAGCATGCCTATCACGTATTATGACTGGAGTTATCTTGGCGGCTGGTCGTGGATTTGGTGAAGCTGCTGTATTACTTTATACAACTGGTTCAGGAAGTGATTTGCGTTGGAATAATTTTAGTTTTACTTCTCCAACATCGCCAATTAATGTGTTAAGACCTGCTGAAACATTATCCATCCAAATCTGGAACTTACAAACCAATGGACAAGATCGTGCATTGGCTAATTTATCTAGTGCTGTGTTGATGATTTTAGTATTGGCATTTAGTATTGGAGCCAATGTTTGGTCAAGACACATTTCCAAAAAACAAGCTGGATTAGAGAAATAGAAAGGTTACGTATGAATAATAAATTTACAGTGAATGATCTGAATTTATATTATGGTGATTTTCATGCCTTAAAGAATATAAATTTGGATATCAAAGAAAAAGAAATTACAGCATTCATTGGTCCTAGTGGATGTGGTAAATCAACATTTTTAAAAACATTGAATCGAATGAATGATTTGGTGGAAAGTACTAAAATCACAGGTGATATTTGTCTAGATGGAACGGATATCTACAAAAATATGGATGCGATTGAATTAAGACGTAGAGTTGGAATGGTATTTCAACAACCCAATCCATTCCCAAAAAGTATTTATGATAATATTGCGTATGGCCCAAGAATTTTTGGAATCAAAAAGAAAAGTGAATTGGATGAAATTGTTGAAAGAAGTTTAAGACAAGCTGCCATTTGGGATGAAGTGAAGGATCGTCTACATAAATCCGCATTGGGAATGTCTGGTGGACAACAACAACGCTTATGTATCGCAAGAGCTTTGGCTATGCAGCCGGAAGTGTTGTTGATGGACGAACCTACAAGTGCTCTAGATCCAATTTCAACTAGTAAGATTGAAGAGTTAACTTTAGAATTGAAAAAAGACTATACAATCGTTATTGTTACTCACAATATGCAGCAAGCTATGCGTATTAGTGATAAAACAGCCTTCTTCTTATTGGGAAATTTAATTGAGTATAGTGCTACAGAAACATTGTTCTCTGCGCCAAAAGAAAAGAAAACAGAAGACTATATTACAGGGAGGTTTGGATAATGGTTTTACCTACAAAGTTTTTAAAACAAACAAAACAGTTAGAACTGACTATGGCACAAATGTCTCAAGACTGTTTAAAAGGATTGTGGTTTTGCAAGCACGCTATTTTAGATGGAAACAAAACTTTAGTTCAAGATGTTTCACAAATGCATGAAGAAGTGAGTGAACAAGGAAGAGAAGCTGAACAGATTTGTATGAAGATTCTTCTTCTTCAACATCCAGTTGCGAAAGACTTAAGACGTATTACTGTAGCTACAAATACAATTCGTGATTTAACACGTATCATGGATCAGGAAAAAGAAGTTTCAGAACTGATTTGTGCTTTGAATATGGAAAATTTAGTTGTGGATGATAGTATTCAACAACAATTTATCATCGCAAAAGAAATGATTACACTTGCGATTGAAGGTTTTATTCAGAAAGACGAAAAAGCAGCAGATCAAGTTATTAAAATGGATGATCAAGCGGATGCACAATATGAAAAGGCTAAAGAGGTTTATGTTGATTTATTAGCCAGAAAAGAGCATGATACAGGGACTCTAGTGGATGTGTTACTTGTCGGTAAGTACTTAGAAAGAATTTGTGATCATTGTGTAAATATTGGAAAATGGGTTCTTTATCAAAAGTCTGGTATTTTTGAAGAAATTGAATGAAAAAAAGCTGTAAGCAAATTTGCTTACAGCGTATTTTTTACTTGGTGGAGCGTATCGGGATCGAACCGATGACCCCCTGCGTGCAAGGCAGGTGCTCTCCCAGCTGAGCTAACACCCCAAGTGCTTTATAATATTACCTAATTATTTTGGAAAATGCAAGCTTTTTCTGATAAAATTAACTTATGAAAAAGAAATGGACATGGATCATTATATTATGTATATTCAATTTCAGCTTAATGGGCTTTATTTTAACACACCCCACACCAAATTCGAAAGAAGCAACAAAGATTGTAAAAAATGTTTCTACAAAAAAACAGGAAAATAAAAAATCATTTACGTTTGTAGGTGTAGGTGACAACTTGTATCATGGTGCGATGTATTGGTACCCATACCAAAGAGATGGATATTACAATTTTGATTCCTATTATGAAATGACAAATAAATATACACAAAATGCAGATTTGGCATATATCAATTTTGAAACGTTATGCATTGGAGAAGAGTATGAATTGAGTGGATACCCTACTTTTAATGGACCTATAGAAATTCTGTCTTCTGTCAATAAGGCTGGCTTTGATTGGTGGAGTTTAAGTTCAAATCACTCTATGGATCGAGGGGCTGAGGGTTTATTAACACAGATTGATTTGGTTCGAAAGAATTATCCAGATGTTATTACGACGGGTTCGCATACGTGTCAAAAGGATAAAAAGCGTACATTAGTAAAAGAAATCAATGGAATCAAAGTAGGATTTCTTGGATATACCTATGGCTGGAATGGATTTAGTGTGCCTGAAGATAAGTTATGGCTTGTGGATTTGATTGATAAGGATCAAATGAAAAAAGATATGGAAGCTTTAAGTAAAGTGAGCGATGTCCAATTGGTTTCTATGCATTGGGGTGAAGAATATCAGATGGAGCCGACTGAAGAGCAGGAAGATTTGGCAAATTATTTAAATGAACTAGGTGCCGAGGTTGTGATTGGTTCACACCCACACGTTATTGAACCGGCAAAAGTTATTAAAGGAAAGAAGCAAGATACACTTGTGTATTATTCATTAGGAAATTATACGAGTGCCCAGGATATGGATATTACTATGGTTGGTGGAATGGCTAGCTTCACACTGAACTATGATCCAGATACAAAAAAGACTTCTTTTACAGATACTAAATTTATTCCATTGATTACATGGTTTGATGTAGGGTATAATGCATGGAAGACTTACCCAATCGAATATTACAATGATTCGCTTGCACAAACACATAATTTAGCTTCGAATTATGATCTTTCAAAAGAGTGGGTGCAACAATTTGTCCAGTCTGTAATGCAAGATTGTGATGGAGTAGAGGTGGTTTTAGAATGAGTCAAAATCAAAAGACAATAGCCGAAAATCGTAAGGCAAGACATGAATATGAGTTGTATGATCGTTTTGAAGCAGGTTTAGTGCTTCAGGGAACAGAAATTAAAAGTATTCGAAGAGGAAAAGTTCAATTAAAGGACAGCTATATCAGTTTTCAAAAAGGGGAAGCTTTTATTAAAGGTATGCATATTTCTCCTTATGAATTTGGAAACCGATTTAATCATGATGAAACGCGTGATCGCAAGCTCTTAATGCATAAGCAGGAAATTCAAAAATTGGAGCAATCTGCGCGTGTTAAAGGGTATACGGTTGTACCTGTGAGAATTTATTTGTATAAAGGTTTGGCAAAGTTAGAAATTTCTTTGGCGAAAGGTAAAAATCTTCATGATAAGCGTGAGTCTCAAAAGGCGAAGGATGCGCAAAGAGAGATTCAAAAGGCCTTGAAAAATCAGTATTAATAGATTATACTGATGTTCCTTGGGGATGTTCAGGCATTCGATGAGTAAATGTTTGGATTCAGCCACAGCCACGAAGGATACGTGTAATAACCAACTTAAATTAATTGCTAAAAATAAACTTGCTAATGTATTTGGTATGAACCAAAGCATGGCTTTCGCTGCTTAATTTTATTGCCTACGTTTGGCTTTGCAGCCCCTTTCTGAAATTTCGCTTTCTTATTTCAGACTGAGTGTTAAAGAAAAGAAGATAGAAATAAGCATTGGCTAGCTGCTTGTCTTGAATCAACTATAGCTAACCCAAAAGAATTTTTGATTCCATCCGAAACTTTTGGATAACTAGATGGAAAAAGCTGTAAACGCTGTCTCGTGGGACTTTGCTTAGACAGGAGTTCGATTCTCCTCATCTCCACCAAAGACAATCAACGCCCTTATTTAAAGGGTGTTTTAATTTATCGTGATGTATTTTTGATGTATAATAAATAAGAAAGAAGGTATAGTATGAGAATTGCAGTCAGTTATAAAGATGGAGAAGTGTTCCAACATTTTGGGCATAGCTCAGAATTTAAAATCTATGAAACCGATCATAATGAAATTATTAAGAGTGAAGTGATTACAGTCGAAGGACATGGACATGTTAGTGTTTCGAATGCTCTAAAAGAACAAAATGTAAACATTGTACTTTGTGGTGGTATTGGTCAAGGGGCTAAAACTGCATTGGCTGGTTTTGGGATTCATTCTTTTGGTGGAGTAACCGGAAATGCAGATGAGGCTGTTAAAAAATATTTAAGTGGGCAACTAGAATTCACAACCGATGTGACTTGTACAAAACATGAATCTGGCGAAAGTCATTCGTGTGGTGGACATTGCCATTAATTCTTGAGTTTTTCTTTTGACACACCTCGTATTTCGGTCTATAATCTAGGCAACAATAGTGATAAGGATATGAATACATTCCATTCAAATGTAGAGAGAGTGTGGTTGGTGAAAACACTTTGCGAATGTATGTATTTACTCCCTTTGAATTGCCCTTGAAAAAGTGTGCCGTAATTCTTGCGTTAAAAGGTTTGAGGTGTATACAGTAATTGTATAAACAAAGGTGGTACCGCGTGCGACAGACGTCCTTTGATGGCTGTCGCTTTTTATATGGAAAAATGGAGGAAAGTAAAATGGAATTAGTGAATGTATTAGAAAATGAACATTTATCTATGTTGAACCACTCATGTGCTCATATGATGGCTCAAGCTGTTAAGCGTTTATATCCAAATGCTAAATTTTGGGTAGGACCTGTTATTTCTGAGGGTTTCTACTACGATATGGATTTAGGGGATGTAAAATTAAAAGAAGAGGATTTGGCGAAAATCGAAAAAGAAATGAAGAAAATTGCCAAAGACGGAAAGAGAATTGTTCGTGAAGAAATTTCTAAAGAAGATGCTTTAGAAATGTTCAAGGATGATCCTTATAAAGTGGATTTGATCAATGGATTAGAGGATGGAAATATCACAATCTATCGTCAAGGTGAATTTGCGGACTTATGTCGTGGACCTCACGTTGAGACTGTTAAGAAGTGTAAAAACTTTAAATTATTGAAACATTCTGGTGCTTACTGGAAAGGCGATGCCAACAATAAAATGCTTCAACGTGTTTATGGTATTTGTTTCGATACAAAAGAAGAATTGGAAGCTCACTTAGAAGCTTTAGAAGAAGCTAAAAAACGTGACCACAAGAAATTAGGGAAAGAAATGGGCTTATTCACAATTAGTGAATTTGCGCCAGGTATGCCTATCTACTTGCCAGATGGAATGATTTTACGTAACATCTTGGAACAATACTGGTACCAAGAACATACAAAAGAAGGATACCAATTCATTAAGACTCCAATTATGATGTCAAAAGAATTGTGGGAATTGAGTGGACACTGGGATCATTATAAAGACAATATGTACACTTCAATGGTTGATGATCGTGAATTCGCAATCAAACCAATGAATTGTCCGGGTGCATTATTAGTATATAACTCAACTTTACACTCATATAAAGACTTACCATTGCGTTTAGGGGAATTAGGACAAGTACACCGTCACGAAGCAAGTGGTGCATTGAATGGATTGTTCCGTGTGCGTACATTCACACAAGATGATGCGCACTTATTTGTAACTCCTGATCAATTGGAAGAAGAAGTTAAAAAAGTATTACAATTGGTAGATCGTATTTATTCAGTATTTGGTTTACCATATGAAATTGAATTATCAACTCGTCCAGAAAGTGGATATATTGGATCTGAAGAAATCTGGGATGCTTCAGAAAAAGCATTGGCACAAGCTTGTGTTCATGCAGGTAAAGAATATAAAGTAAATCCTGGAGATGGTGCATTCTATGGACCTAAATTGGATATCCATATCAAAGATAGCTTAGGACGTGTATGGCAATGTGGTACTGTACAGTTGGATATGAACTTGCCTGAAAGATTCGAATGTAAATATGTAGATGCAGATGGAACAAAGAAAACTCCAATTATGTTACACCGTGTAGTTTATGGATCAGTTGAACGTTTCATTGGTATCTTGATCGAACACTTTGGTGGACACTTCCCATTATGGCTAGCTCCACGTCAATTTGTTGTAATTCCAGTACACCACGAAAAACATGTTGAATACGCAAATAAAGTATGTGATGCATTAACGGCATTAGGAATGCGTGCAACAGTAGATTCTCGTAATGAAAAATTGGGTTACCGTGTCCGAGAAGCGCAGCTACAAAAGGTTACTTACCAAATCGTAGTTGGTGATGGAGAGCAAGAAAATAATACAGTTACAATTCGTCAGAGTGGTAAAAAGGAAAGTGTTACATTATCTTTAGATGAAGCTTTAGCTAAATTTAAAGCTGAAGTAGACAACAAAACATTGTTTGGAAAGTAAGAGTTTAGAGGTCAAAAATTGGCCTCTAAATTTTTTTTATCTTTTTTAAAAAAAATACTTGCAATAAGTTTTTATCCATGTTATTATAAACGGGCGTTACGGATAACGTAGGTTGTTCTAAAAAAATAAGTATTCTGGAAATATTCTTGGAGAAGTACTCAAGTGGCTGAAGAGGTGCCCCTGCTAAGGGTATAGGTCGGGAAACTGGCGCGAGAGTTCAAATCTCTCCTTCTCCGCCATCTTATTTTTAGAAAATTATGGTCCAGTGGTGTAGTGGTTAACATGCCTCCCTGTCACGGAGGAGATCGTGGGT
>NZ_JAJDMK010000486.1:0-207 GCF_020593575.1 Holdemanella sp. DFI.5.55 | reverse complement strand
CCTGGTCAGCGCGTCTTGGTAGTTGACGATCTGCTGGCTACTGGCGGTACGATTGGTGCTACGATTGACATGGTTGAACAAATGGGAGGTACAGTCGTTGGTGCAGCTTTCCTGATTGAATTAAAAGAGCTGGAAGGCCGTAAGCATCTGCGCGGTATCGATACGAAGACGCTGATGGAATTTTAGTCGCTGATCGGTTGGTTTTTC
>NZ_JAJDMK010000485.1:0-208 GCF_020593575.1 Holdemanella sp. DFI.5.55 | reverse complement strand
CCTTCAACGTACTGTTGAAGGATTCGGGCATGCCCGGCTCCATACGGTGGTCGCCATCCACGATGTTTTTGTACATCTTGGTACGGCCATTCACATCGTGAGACTTGACGGTCAGCATTTCCTGCAGGGTATATGCCGCACCGTAAGCCTCCAGGGCCCACACTTCCATCTCACCGAATCGCTGACCACCGAACTGCGCCTTACCACC
>NZ_JAJDMK010000484.1:0-208 GCF_020593575.1 Holdemanella sp. DFI.5.55 | reverse complement strand
ATTTAGTCTTAGGGGGTGGTCCCCCTATGTTCCCACCGAGTTTCAGGTGCTCTGTGGTACTCTTTTAAAGACCATTTGGTTATCATTTTGAATACGAGACTTTCACTCTCTATGGTTTAGCTTCCCAGCTAATTCTTCTATAACTTCCAAATGTATTCTCTTAATTTGGGCTGTTCCCCGTTCGCTCGCCGCTACTCAGGGAATCGAG
>NZ_JAJDMK010000483.1:0-208 GCF_020593575.1 Holdemanella sp. DFI.5.55 | reverse complement strand
ATGACGGCGGCCGAAACGGCTAACCCCCGCAAGGTCATTCCCAAGGCCATCAATGACATTCCAGTCCGGATTTTGTTGTTCTACATTGGCGCACTGTTTGTGATCATGAGCATCTATCCATGGAATCGGCTTGATCCAAATTCGAGTCCGTTTGTCATGGTCTTTAAGGATATTGGCATTTCTTCAGCGGCCTCAATCATCAACTTTG
>NZ_JAJDMK010000482.1:0-208 GCF_020593575.1 Holdemanella sp. DFI.5.55 | reverse complement strand
ATCAGCGCTTTTTGGCTTATCTGAATCAATAGCAATTATAAAAACACCTCGTCTGGCAACTGCCAAGCGGGGTGTTTTTAGCTTCATGAATCGTTAGACCGCTGGACTGGTCGGTTTCTTCATCCGGCGTCGAACCAAGAAATACATGGCGATCAGAATCAGCAGCGCGACCAATGCCCCGCTGCAGCGCTTGAAATCAGCATTAAAC
>NZ_JAJDMK010000481.1:0-208 GCF_020593575.1 Holdemanella sp. DFI.5.55 | reverse complement strand
ATCGCCGTAGGAGTGGATAGTCCCCAGCTCATCGAAGGCGGGGAAGTCCGGTTGCGCTTGGGCGATCCGGTCAATTTCTTGAATAATGTTTTGTACCAATGTAATTACTCCTTTTAGAACTCATTGTAGATAAACGGAGCTTGTCCGGCCCCAAAGTAGCCGTACATGTAGATCAGCACCATCAAGACAGCAAAATAAAAAAGCGTTC
>NZ_JAJDMK010000480.1:0-208 GCF_020593575.1 Holdemanella sp. DFI.5.55 | reverse complement strand
AGGAAAAAGAGAAACTGATCAACAGATCCAAGAAAAAGAAATATACAGAAGAAGATTATCTTTATGAGGTGCAGGTATTGGATCCAAATATCAAAAGATTGAAGAGTAGCATTCGCAATCTAAAATTCAGAAGAAATCGAAATAAGTTCAAACTTAAAAGAAAGATGCCTTCTGTATGTTTTGGTGGTAAAAAGAACTTGAAAAATGG
>NZ_JAJDMK010000479.1:0-209 GCF_020593575.1 Holdemanella sp. DFI.5.55 | reverse complement strand
GCTTGATAGCTCCTTATGCAATGCTCTTTCCTGGTTTCTGCATCATCTAAATGATTCTACCCGTGTAATTCTGTGCGGCAGAGAGCTGCCGGATATGTATCTGTCCGATCTGGCTATGGAGAATGCCCTTGTAATACTTAATCAGGAGGAGCTGCTGTTTCGTGAGGATGAGGAGCTTCAGTGTGCATGTTAAAAACTGCAGCTCCTCA
>NZ_JAJDMK010000478.1:0-209 GCF_020593575.1 Holdemanella sp. DFI.5.55 | reverse complement strand
CGCAATTGTCGCCTCGCAATTCGTTGAATCCGTGCCAGCCAACACGACGGCCTGGACTGGTCTGGACGTCTTGACGCACGCTACGGAATCATACGTTTCCGTAATGGCAACTGACTACACGCGTGGCTGGTCGCTGGAAGCCATCAAGGGCGTTATGGAAAATCTTGAGGCATCCGTCAATGGCGACAAGCTGGCCCGCAAGAAGATGC
>NZ_JAJDMK010000477.1:0-209 GCF_020593575.1 Holdemanella sp. DFI.5.55 | reverse complement strand
CAGGGGGGATCGAACCCTCGACCTCCCGGGTATGAACCGGACGCTCTAGCCAGCTGAGCTACACCGCGATAACAATTTTCATTGTTAATCGGGAAAACAGGATTCGAACCTGCGACCCCCTGGTCCCAAACCAGGTGCTCTACCAAGCTGAGCTATTTCCCGAAAAGTGCACCCAGAAGGAGTCGAACCTTCAACCTTCTGATTCGTAG
>NZ_JAJDMK010000048.1:0-18125 GCF_020593575.1 Holdemanella sp. DFI.5.55 | reverse complement strand
ATTTCTCTGGTACTTCTATTTTAGCCGAATTAGGAGATATTGGCAATTATTCCAAGCCTTCTCGGATCATTAAATTTGCAGGAGTAGCCCCCTATCACTATGAATCGAGTCAATACAACGCCCAGCACACTGCCATAACTAAGAAAGGATCTAAATATCTTAGAAAGACTTTGTATCAAGTCATACTGCCTGTAATTAACAATAATCCTGTATTTAAGAAATACTATCGATTGAAGATATCTCAAGGTAAAGGACACCGTTGTGCTCAAGGTCACTGCATTAGAAAGCTGCTTAGAGTCATTTATCATTTACTAGAAACAGGACAATCATTTGATCCTGCATTATTAAGATAAGACATATGCATCTAAAGCATCTGAACTTTTAAAAAATCATATTTTAAAAGTTCTTTTCGTCATGCCTAAATTTAATCCAATATTCACATTTTCAAAGATCAATTTAAAACTAACTAAAAAATCTAGTTATTTTGTATTTTCAAACTTTTTCATAAAAAATACTTGAATTTTATATAGTTAGCTCCCTAAACAACATATAAAAGGTGGAATGGTTCCACCTTTATATTTTAGTATTCTAATCTTCTGTAATAACGACGGATTTCCATTGGGTGACGAGTTTCGATTTCCATGTGAACGTCAATTCTGTTGTTTACAGCGTGCATTACGTGGTGAGATAAGTGTTTACGATATTTTTCACTAATTCCCTTTAATTCGTAATCTTTAGAGTCAATAATTGTGTAGTTTTCACAAATTCTTGGAATGAAGTTAGCAACACGTTCAGATAATGGACGTTGAGCATCTTCACCAATATAAATTGTAACTGGAGTTTCTTTAGTTACGATTTCGAACATACCGTGGAAGAATTCATTAGATGTGATTGATTTAGTTTTTAACCATAATTGTTCTTCCCAGTAGCACATTGCGTATGAGTAAGTAGCTCCCCATTGGTTACCAGCACCTACGAAATAGTGCATTTCATCATTCCAGTGTTTTTTAGCGAATTCAATTGCGAATGGTTCAGCTTTCTTTTCAACTTCTACTAAAGCTTGTGCTAAGTATTTGTCGAATTCTGCGTACATATCTTCGTAGTCTTCGAATTCACCATTGTTGAACATGAAACGGTCAGCAACCATGAAGAATTTTAATTGTTCGTTAATTGGATAAGAGATCTTGTAGTCTGCTAAGTCTAATAAGATAGCTTCTTTAGCATCAACGAATGAAATAACTGTAGCGCCAACTTCTGCTTTGATTTTTTTGATAGCATCAACAACTTCTTTAGTGTTTCCAGTTACAGAAGAGATAATAACAACTGTATCTTTAGTAATACGTTTGTTTCCTGTAGTTAAGTATTCAGCAGCATTTTCTGCCCAAGTTTCAATAGCACTCATCTCTTTCATGTGTACTGTAGCCTGCATAGAACTTGCCCAAGTACCACCAACACCTAACCAGCAAATGTTTGAATATCCACGTTCGCAGATTTCATCAACGATTTCGTTGATTTGAGGGCGTAGAGCCAATGCTCCATTTACGCTATCGATTTTTTCTTGTTCATTAAATTTAATCATTTTCTTTTCCTCCATTTATTTAAATTTATTAACAACCTAAGATACCAAAGAATGAGCCAATCAATCCGATTGCGACACACAATAACAACAATGTAGTTGTCTTAATATTTTTCTTTTTCAATAAATAGTAAACCAATAATGTGAATAATAATGGCATTAAACCAGGCATGATATTGTTGAATACATCATTTAATGTAGTTGCTTCATCACCAGAACCAAATGCCAATGGGAATTTGATTGAAACGTTTTCAGCAGTCATACCACCAACAACCATCAATCCTAAAACGCTTGCTGCATAAGTAAGTTTTGACATCAATCCATTTTCCTGGATCTTAGCCAAGAATCCACTACCTAATTTATAACCAGCATTCATTAAGTAATAACGTAATCCTTGAGCAGGAATATTGAAGATCAATAAGAATAAGATAGGTCCTAAGATATTTCCTTGATTCGCTAACGATAGACCAACACCAGTAGCGATAATACGTAATGTTCCCCAGATGAATGAATCACCAATACCAGCTAAAGGTCCCATCAATGAAACTTTTACACTGTTGATACTTTCTGTATCAAAATCAGGATTATTCGCATTGCTTTCTTCCATGGCAGCACTAATACCTAAAATCAATGTTGACAATTGAGGAGTCGTATTGAAGAATTCCAAGTGACGTTGCATAGCTGCAATTTGGTCTTCTTTATTTGAATACAATTTTTTGATTACTGGTAACATACAGTAGCAGTATGCCATGTTCATCTGTCTTTCATAGTTCCAGTCCCATTCCATTCCGAATGAACGCCAGAATACTTGATTTAATTCTTTTTTTGTTAATTTATTAGAAGTCGTCATCTTCGTCTAATCCTCCTTCTGTAGCTGTTTGAGCTGAATTGCTACGTAATTGAGTTAATACGATAGCGATGATAGCTCCAAAAATTGCGATTGCAGTTACTGGAATTCCTAAGTATACGCTTAATGCGAATCCTAAGAAGAAGAAACATGCAACTTCTTTGTCCATAATCATCATCAACAATAAGCCAAATCCAATTGCAGGTAATAAGCCCATTGTGATTTGTAAACCATTTGAGATCCATTCAGGAATTACATTTAATAAAGCCTGTACAGCAGGTCCACCTGCATAGTAACCACATGCTACGATAACACCAATAATCAAGTTAACACCGAAGAATCCACCTAAGAAGTGCATTCTAGCAACTCCTGCCATGTTTCCTTCAGCTGCATATGTATCCGCTTTGTGAACAAATGGAGGTAAAATAAATACCATTCCAACGTTCTTTGCGATTAAAACCAATGAAGCAACTGGTAAACCAACAGTTAATGCAGTTTCTGGTCCAGCTCCTGTAGTAATTGTGAAAGCTGTTCCTAATACGGTTCCTGAAATCATTTCAGGTGGAATACTAGCTCCGATTGAGAAAGCTCCCATAAATGCTAATTCTAATGTTGCCCCTAAAGTCACACCTGTTGGGATATCACCAAGTACAACGCCTGTTAAAGCTCCCATAACCAACGGTCTTGACAACAAGCTTGTACCGAACAAATATTCAGCATTTCCAAGCATTGCTACCAAGCCAAGTAAAATTGCTTGTAATAACATATTTCTCCTCCTATAATACTTTCTCTACGTTTACTGGATTATCTTCTGGAACCATCTGAATTGTTACATCCACACCTGATTCACATAATCCTTTTAAAATTGTTTCTTCTGCTGGAGTAATATTCATTGCCTTCGAAATATTACGAGTTTCAGCAGTAGCCTTAGTACCACCAAGATTTAATTTATTGATGTTGCACTCTTTACACAATCTTTCAGCATCCTTAATAGATTCAACTACAGTCAATAATTTGTATTTGTCTGTAACACCACTGTTGATCGCATTTACTGCATCATCCATATTTTTAATAACTAATTTAACACCACTTGGTTTTGCCAACTTAATTGATGTTTTTCTTAAATCATCTTTCATAACTGCATCGCACGCAATTAAGATACAATCTGCTTCAACTGCATTTTTCCAAGAAAAAGCAACTTGACCATGTAACAATCTGTGATCCACTCTTAATAATTTGATCATTTTTTTTATCCTCCTATTAGAAATCTTCATCATCTTCGCTTGTCATACCATTCATAACTGTCATTCCCTCTTTAGCTGCTTCAATCAAATCGTTCGCATCTGCTAATTCAAGATTTTGGGCCAAGCTTTTCATTACTACATCTAATGCCAATCCCATGTTCATTCCTGAAAAAACCATTACATTATCCAATACTGCAAGTTTAGATAAAGCTGTGTGAACACTTCCACCTTTGATATCACACAAGATTACAATTTGTTCTTCACTTTCTTTTGCTTCTTTCAAAACTTCTTGATAAAAATCTTCAGGATTTTGTCCAGGAAGCAAGCTATATGTTTCTACATCCTTAGCTAAATCTCCAACGATCATAGAAACTGAATCTTTCATTCCTTTAGATAATCCTCCATGCGAGGCAAACATTACTCTACTCATTCATCTTTCTCCTTTCTGTATTACGTCATTCACTTATATACAAGCAAATATTGTGCCATAGAAATAAGTTTACAAAAAAAGATGAGTTTCCTCATCTTTACTAATTATTCTTCACATAATTATAAATATGAATCATTTCCTCTGTAGGAATATCTACACCATAGAAATCTTCTACTTGCTTAAACGCCTTCTTAACATAGTCCACAAAATCTTTGTGTTCATTTAAGAAATCCGAGCTTGGATCATACTCAGCATTTCTTGAAACAACAAGTCTTTCAATCAAGCAACAAATATGTACGTACAATCCAAAACAAGTTCGATTGCTGAAACGAACCCCAACATACTTTTGTAAAACATCAATCGCATTGGCAACCTGCTCTAATAGTTTTGTCGGATTTAATATCGTTAGTGCATTCATAATATTACTCAATGAGAAATTATGCAGAATATTTTTATCAAACAAAGACAGCTGTTCTTCATCCATATAATCCTTGAAGTATTGATTGAAATCACCAAATGTATCTTCAATAATCAAATCTTCAATACCCACAAATGGAATGTCCTCCATATTTGGATCTAACGTTCCAAGTACACATAAAACGTCATATTCTTCAAATACATTGTTCTTTTTACCTAATTCAATCAATTCCGAATAATTCAACGTCTTCACATCTAAATTGATTCCATCTGGAAAAGATTGCTCCAACATCGACTTTAATTTCTTGGCCGTACCCAATCCACTTGCGCAAGAACATAGAATGACTGGCTGTTTTTGTTGATGCTTTTCAATATGATACGCAAAATTGACACGGAAAGCATCAATCGTTTTTTGTAATATGCTCTCCATCTCTACATTATTACGAATTCCATTTCCAATTTCTAAAGCGATTGGAGTACTCACATTGTTGATAATTCCAATATTCGCATTCTCTATATGCAAACCTTTATAAATATCTTCCAAACTACCCATATCCACTAATAGATACAATTCTTTGACCTTGCCAATACGATCCAAATAACGATTCAGTTTCTCAATCATTGTAGTCGTATCAATATATAAAGGCATATCTAGCGCATCAAATATATATTGTCCTAAGAAACGATTGGCTGCATCCGCAATACTAGAAGCCGTAGAAAAACCATGTGATAGTACAACGGCTGCTTTTTGAGAAAGCCTTGAATCTTTTTGTACATTATAAACATAGAAGATAAACGTACAAATAATGATGGAATACATGTCCATTTCTAGATAGGACTTTAAATACGTACAAATTTCTAAAGATACATTCGTCGCTCTAAAAAATTCTTCCTGCAACAATTGATATAAATCATCACATTCTTCTTCATGTTTTAAAAACCAGCTTCTTAAATCATGATATTCATGATGAATCTCATCTAAATAAGATGCGATAGCTAACGTTTCATTATTTGTGATTTTTAATCCATACCGCGATTCAATCAAGTTAAAGATATGCTGCACACCACGATTATAATAATCTACCTGACTTGATTCTTTCTTTCTAAAGATCAAGTTATCAAAATATTTTTGAACATAATTCTTTTCTTTTGCCATAAAATCCGCCAAGCTTGTATGTTCCTCTTTATATTTTCGATAACACGCCAACAAGCTATCATTTAATTGAAGAATTTCTTTTGTACCATTATAGTACCCCTGCAAATCCTCCACATATATATATTCATCATCGTCCAAGACCGTTTTTTGATTCGCATAAACTTGCTGTAAAAGATCTTTAGGCAAACTATCCAAATGAATCACTAATTCGTCATTGACCTTATCAAATAAAGAATTGATACAACAAGACTGTACACTACTCTTTAATTGACCAATATTACCTGGCATCTTACTTTGTAACAGCGCATTATACACTTTACTGCTTATTTTGATCTGACAATCTAAACGTTTTTCTTCCTGACTAAAAATGTCATGCAACAACTCAATACGCTCTTGCGTACCTCTTTGTTCAAGACTAGGAATGGTGATTGTCATTGGAATACGTCGCATTAATGTTTTTAACAGCACTTTATCCGGATTTTCTGTAGTCGCAAATACAATACGAACATTAGACTTATACCACTTTTCATTATCACCCACACGATGATAAATACCTTGATCCATAAACAAGAACAACTTTTCTTGGCATTCAGCCTTTAATTCATGCACCTCATCCAAGAATAAAACACCATTATCTGCTAACGCAATCAAACCTTCATTGTCTTTTTCAGCCCCTGTAAAAGCACCTTTAACATGACCAAATAAGTTGTCCGTTAATAATTCCGGATTATTCGCATATTCACTACAGTTTACCTGTACAAATTGCCCATTTTTTGAAATGACACCCTGATTTCTTGCCCACTCATATGTCAGTTTCGCAATTAAAGACTTACCCGTTCCCGTAGGCCCATAAAGCAGCATAGGCAATCCATTAGGAGGATATGAAATGGTAGCTTTACATTGTTTAACCGTTTGAGCCAAAGAATGATTCATGCCCACTAGTTTTTCAAAATCCTTCTTTTCCTGATTTGACAATAAATCATCTATACTCGCATATAAACTATTTTTAAAAGGAATTCCCTTTTCTTTCAAATATTCAACCGAAATGAAACAAAACGGTTTTGATTCAATGCGAATCAATTTATTTTCTTTTACTAATTTATTTAATACAACAGAAACCTGTGAGCGGCTAATCTTTAAATTTTCACTTATCAAGGCAACTGTTGTTTGTTCAAATTCACTATTATTACAACATGCCAAAATATATGCCAATATTTTTTCTATCATACGACCCCTCCACTTTTTTTGAATTATTATACCATAATATGTTATAACATATATACATATGAAACAAGATTTGATTTATACACATACCTACAAACAAACACTCCATATGACAACGGGTTTAAAGTCGCATCTAGAAATATTAAGTAAAGATAGACAGACTTTATCGGATCTTTTATATAATGTCAGTCAAAATAATCCTTTTTTAGAATACACTCCAAGTCAAGATATTCAACAATATCTTGAAGCAGGCATTTCCAATAAGCCAAGTCTAAAGGATGAACTTTATTTACAGCTGCATACAAGCACTAAAAAATACAATGAACCCATTGCCCATTATATTATTGAATCCTTAGATAATCATGGCTTCTTTGATCAAGACATCCAAACTGTCCTATCGGACTTAAAATGTACTAAAACACAATTTGAAGAAACACTCTCTTTCATTCAAACCTTTGAACCCATTGGTGTGGCTGCTAAAAATAGTATTGATTCTTTAATGATTCAATTAAAAGAAAAAGGCTATACAATCGCATACACTATTTTAAAGAATTATTCAAAAGAACTTGAAGAAAAAGATTTCTATACAATTTCTGAATCTTTAGATATACCTTATGAATCTGTATTTGATGAATTAGCTCACATGCAAGAGTGCAATCCATTTCCTTGCAGTGAATATGACACAGAAAGTAGGACAAATTTAGCTTTACCTGAATTCACAATTGAAATTGATGAAGATCAATTAAAAATCATCCCCAAAGAAATGGGAAATCTATCGCTTCATTGCGAAGAAGTAAAATTGTCAAAAGAAGCTAAAAAATATTTAAATGAAGCTAAGTTTTATATAGATAGTATCAATCGTCGAAACAAAACCATTCTTCTACTCGCAAATATATTGATCACACATCAAAAGAATTATTTTCTATTTCAAGATGATTTAAAAGAATGCACACTTAAAGAAATTGCTCAAGAATCAGGCTACTCGATTTCAACCGTTTCTAGGACTTTGAGTGATAAATATTATGAATTTAATGATCATATGTATCCTGTAAAAGATTTATTTATTTCAAAAACACACAAAGGAAGCAGTAAAGACTCTATTCAAAAGGCCATTCAATTATTAATTGAAGTGGAAAATCCAGAAAATCCTCTACAAGATGAAGAAATTGTAGAAGAACTTGAAAATATGGAACTCTACGCATCCAGAAGAACCATATCAAAATATAGAAAGGAATTAAATATTCCCAATTCGAAACAAAGAAAAAAGGCGAGACTCTACTAAATCTCGCCCCTTACCTTGTTTTCTCCAAACTTTTTAAGTAGTCTTCAACATTTAAGTACTGAATAGAATCCATTTCTGTATTTTCTCCACGATAAATAACATAACGTCCTGTGATATTGCCATATCGATGTATCGTCATCGCACATTTTTCTTCATCATTTATATGTCGATATTGTTCACGTGCTCGTTGGTTACTATATTTTATTTCATATATTTCACATGATAATGTTTTTGGATCTTGCACAACCATATCAAACTCACCAATTGGAAATTGCAATTTAAAAACATGTTTATCTTTTTTTGCGAGTTTTGTTTCCAAAAGAACTATATCCTCCATCATTCTGCCACGAATTTCACTAAGTAAACGTTCTAAAATATGTGTCCTTTTTTGGATATCTAATTCTTGGAATTTTTCGTCTAAAAGAAGATTCTCAACAATAGCTTCAGCTTGTGCATATCTTAAACCAGGTTGTGTAACAACAACAATTTTACTCTTCTGGTTTACTTCTGGTAAATATTCTAAATCTATTTCTTTTATTAAGTCCAATATTGCCAAATACTCTTTAATTTGAGTCATATGCACATCACTAATATCAATACTTTGTTCTTCCTTATTTAAAATATCAAGCATGTTTTTTATTCCCAGAGTCACCTTATCTAGTTCCATATGTTTTCGAATATTTATTGGATCCACTCTATCTCTCAACAAATTATTGGCAGTGACCCCTATATCGTGAGATTTAAATGTACTTTCTACAACATTTTTAGTAAATCTATGATTCATATCTTCTACTACTCGATTAATCACATTCGTAAGCTCTCCTTTTTCATATAAATCTAAAAGTTGACGAAAATGACCACCATATTGATACATCTTTAAGGAATGTTGGATATTCTTCGCAATTGACGTATTAATATACTCTTCTGTATCCTTAATATTTGAAAATGGTGTGCTTGCATTATAATTAATTCCACCAAGACTCATTGTCCCTCCATACCGTATATACTCATCAATCCCATATATACCAAGTACATTTTCAAATTCTCTATAGGGTATAAATGTTGTATGAAGCATTATGCATCGATCGTATAATTGTTCTTCTTTAGAAAACGCAAAGCCAAGTGAATCTGTGCCAGAAAGAACAATTTTCATTCCACTACTGGCATATATATCAGAAAATAAAGAAGCCCCTTCAATGAAATCTTCCATCAATGTCACTTCATCCAAAAATACATATTTATATCCATTTTTTTCTAATAGTCTAAGATCTTCGTCAATATCGGATAAAGAATCTTTTGATGTAATTTGAATAAATGCAGCTTTATTAAAATCAGATTCAGACAATTCTAAAATAATTTGACGAATCAATGTGGTTTTCCCTGTTCGTCTTAATCCATACAATATAAATACTTTATCAGCTATGTCTTTGAAGATATAATCTCTAAGTATTTGAATACATTCTCTTTTTTTATAGTTTCGTATAATTGAAATTAAAGATTTTAATCTATCCCCAACAAGCACCTTTGTCTTAAAATCAAGATTTTTTTCTTTAGGCATACATTGTTTTAATTTTTTTAATTCCTTTTCTAATTTTTTCCTTTTCTCAATATTCGATATAAGTTCATCAACTTCATCTGCTTTTACATATTTTTCTATTCGCTTCCCATTCTGAGTGATTCTATGATAATAATAAATATTACCATGTACATTCTTTTTAGAAACACCACCTGCCGGTAAAACGGCAATCTCACGCTCTATTTCTGCGATATGCTCGATTATTTTCTCATTATCCATAATTCTTCACCCACAATCTTTTATACCCATTATACCCATTATTTATTTTCGCTTCAAGGGTATAAAAAAGGAGACGATTAATAAATATCGCCTCTAACTAATTTCTTTGAATATATATGATAATACCACATCAATAGCGCTGCATTTACAATCCATGTCAGTGGCCATCCCAAGAATACAGTAATTAATTCCAAACTGAATTGTGTTGCCACAAATAAATAGACTTGTCTTAAAATAACGAAACATAAAATCATCGAATACATTGGTACTTTAGATAATCCAACACCTCTTAAAGCACCTGCCGTAATGTGGGATAAAGGAAGGAAGATATAGCCTGGCGCAAAGACAGAAATCATAGTCACACCAGATACAATCACATCTTTATCTTGTGAGAACAATCCGACTAAGAACTCTCCATTTGTATAAATCAAGAAAGCTCCTAATGCGATAATAACTTCACACATCAATAATGTTGTATACAAGCCTTTTCTTATACGCTTATAGTTTTGAGCTCCATAGTTCTGTCCCACAAATGTTGTGATGGCCATCGAGAAACTTTGAATTGGTAGCTGCAAGAAACCATCTAGTTTTGTCGTTGTACTATATCCTGCAACAGCAGCCGATCCAAATTTAGAAATATACGATTGAACAATCACATTGGAAAAAGAAACAATACTATTTTGTAGAGCTGCCGGAATTCCTATTGAAATAATTCTTGATAGAATTGGCTTTGAAAAACGAATCTTAGAAATATATACCTTATAATCTTTATCTGTATGTATTAACTCGCGCATAACTAGAATGGCTGAAACGAGCTGTGCCAAAGTTGTCGCAATACCCACACCAGCAACACCTAAATGAAAGTAGATCACAAACACAAAGTCTAGAACAATATTCACTAAACTGGATACAACTAAGTAAATCAATGGATTTTTACTATCCCCTAAAGCTCTTAAAATACCGGCTCCCATATTATAAATTAATGAAAAGGATACACCCGCAAAATAAATCTGTAGATAAATCACAGCCAAAGGTAAAACTTCTTTAGGCGAACCAATCATGACTAAAATGGGTTTAGATAGAGCAATACCCAATATTGTGAATAAGACACATAAAACTAAAGTTAAAGCTAAAGATGTATGAATCGAATCCTGCATCTTTTTTGTTTCTTTAGCTCCAAAATATTGTGCAATCACAACACCAGCACCTGTTGATAATCCCATAAAGAATCCAACCAACATATTAATGATTGAAGTGGATTGTCCTACAGCTGCTAAGGCATGTGAACTGACAAAGTTTCCTACCACATACGAATCGACTGTATTGTATAATTGTTGAAATAAATTCCCAACCAGTAATGGTAAAGAGAAAATCAAAATCGACTTCCATATACTTCCCTTTAATAAATCTGTACTTTCCAACGCCTTCACCCTTCCCAAAAGAAAATGCAGAATTCCAATTGGTCTTCTACATTATGTAAAATAATTTTAACTCTTTTCTGAAAAAAATGAAAGCTTATCCTAAAACCACATCCAATATCATCATGATACAAAATCCAAACAAGAAAGAAAGTGTTGGAAGATTCGAGTGTTTTCCTTGTGCCATTTCAGGAACAAGCTCTTCAACCACAACAAACAACATAGCGCCTGCCGCAAAACTTAAACAAAGTGGCAAGCATTGTAGGATCCAATTTGAAAACAAAATTGTAACATAGCCAAATACAGGTTCAACAATCCCCGATAAGGCACCTACCAAAAATGCCTTATGTTTCGAATAGCCATTACTCTTTAATGGCAAAGAAAGAATAGCACCTTCGGGAAAGTTTTGAATCGCAATCCCTATAGATAAAGCTAAACTCGAAAAGAGATTTCCTGTTTGAATCGCATGTGCTAGTACAATACCTACGGCCATACCTTCTGGAATATTATGCAAAGTAACCGCAAAAACTAGTTTTGTCGTTTTCTTTAGATGCGACTCTTTTCCCTCTTCATCATTTGTTCCAGGATGCATGTGAGGTACAATACAATCTAAGAAAAGCAGTAATAAAGCTCCTAAGAATATGCCAAGCACAATGGCCAAAATATTCTTTTCTTGTTCCATCGCTGGAATCAATAAAGACCAAATACTTGCAGCCACCATAACACCTGAGGCAATACCGGAAAAGCATCTAGACAAAAGTTCATTCTTTTTATTTTTGACAAAGAACACAACAGCTGAACCCAAAGTCGTTCCAAAAAAAGGAATTAGTAATCCTAACCACATAATCATCACCGTAGTTAGCATAAACTAATCCCTTTATATTCGTCAATTCAAATGCAAATTGTATGTAAATCCATGATGTTCAATATAATCCTCTAAGATCCATCCCTTATCATGAATTTCTTTAGCTGCTTCTTTCCCTACATATCTAAAGTGCCATGGCTCATTGGTAGCTCCTGTACGGGCTCCCGTATTTTCTGGGAAACGCAAAATAAATCCATATTTATAGGCATTTTCTTCAACCCAATTATAGTCTGATGTTTCGCCAAATGTCCCATACGTTCCATCCATTACACTTTGACTTGTTAGATCCACACTCAATCCGCATTGGTGTTCACTTGATCCTGGAATCGAAACTAAACTTGCCGCATAAGCCGCATCATACATCGCAAAATATTCATTATATACTGCTAATTGTGTGTCATAAGAACGATACGAACTCTTGATCGCAATACTATAACCTTGTTTCAATCCATCCTTATACATATTTTCAAGGGCAGTTGCCGCTTCATCTCTTAATTGCCCCACTTCACTTTGATAAGGAATATTTACATCTCTTAAATCACTTGGTACATAATCACTTGGAACACTAAAACCATTTTTAATTAAAACCAACATATTTGAGGGATCCTCAATGGTATATGTACGATCATCACGCTTACTTGAATCAATGCCTGGATAAGAAACGGTTAATACAGCTTTTAAAGGCTTTAATCCAGAATCCACATATTCCTTGATATCTTTGATTTGTGCCCCTTTAATCGCCAAATATTTCTTTGCCTTTTTATAAGGTACACTTGCTGAAATCAATGTATCCAAATTTGAAATGGTATATACATCTGAATTCTTAAACAAAATATCTTTTGTATACCCTAAATAATTCAAATCTTCCATTCTTTCATAGTAAGAGTCAATATAATACACCACTTTTTTTACGCTCTTTTTAGAAGCCCTGTAATACTCATCATACAACAAGTAATGTGCATCATTCTTTACTTTATCCCACTTTGAAATATTAATGATTTGATCATACTGCAAGATATCTTTAATATCTTCCTTCTCTAATTCTAATACAACCTTTTTATCTTCTTTGTGATACCCTTTAATACTCAAACGAATACTTGTAAAATTCGCAATCATTAATGCGATACAAACGACTGGAATCAACGCGACAATTGCGATTCGTTTCGTATTTACTTTTCTCTTTTTCTTTGCCATAAACTCACCCAAATCATTATATAGAATAAGGTTATGAAAGACAAACGAGTTTTATTTACAAATTATTTTCATATTATATGTAATTTTTTTACATTACATGATACAATATATTCTAGAGGTGATTATATGTTATTCAAGAACGCAACCATTTATACAATGGAACAAGACCCTTTTGTAGGTGATTTTAAAATCGATAAGGGTGTATTTACAGAAATAGGAAAAGATTTAACAGCTAATGAAGGAGAAGATGTACAAGATCTAAATGGTTTATATGTATTTCCTGGTTTAGTTGAAAGCCATTGCCATTTAGGTATGGAAGAAACAGCCATTCGTTTTGAAGGGAATGATGTCAATGAAATCACAGATCCAATCACACCGAATATGCGTGGAATTGATGGATGTAATCCAATGGATGAAACAGTAGAACTCGCATTAAAAGGTGGTGTAACTACAGTAGCTGCAGGTCCTGGTAGTGCCAACGTTCTTGGTGGAACTTTCTTTGCGTATAAGACGAAAGGAAATTGTATCGATGAAATGAGCATTCAAAATCCTTTGGCTATGAAGGCAGCCTTTGGTGAAAACCCTAAGCGTTGTTATCAAGGAAAGAAAATTGATACGCGTATGCAGATCAGTGCATTACTTAGAGAAACTCTAGCTAAAACTAAAGAATATATGTTAAAGAAAGAATCTGGTAAAGATGTAGATTATGATCAAAAGTTAGAAGCCATGATTCCAGTTATCAAAAAAGAATTGCCATTGAAGTGCCATGCACATAGAGCTGATGATATTTTAACTGTTATTCGTATTGCGAAAGAATATGACATTGAAGTAACTTTAGATCATGCGACGGATGCAAGATGCATTGTCGAACAAATCAAAGAAAGCGGATATCCATGTATTTGCGGTCCTAGTTTTGGTCATAAGACTAAATTTGAATTAAAATCCAAATCCTTTAAAACGCCTGGCGTATTAAACAAAGCTGGAATCTTAGTTTCCATCACTACTGATTCTCCAGTTATTCCAGAACAATATTTATCTTTATGTGCCGCTCTTGCCGCAAAAGAAGGTATGGATGAATATGAAGCTATCAAAGCAATCACGATCAATCCAGCTAAGATTTTAAAACTCGATAATCGCGTAGGTTCTATTAAAGCCGGTAAAGATGCTGACTTTATTATTTGTACTAAGAATATTCTTGATACACAAAATGAAATTCAATCCGTTTATATCAATGGAAAGAAGGCTGTGTAATGTTATTTAAGAACGCGACTATTTATACTATAGAAGAAGAACCTTTTATTGGTGATTTTCGGGTTGATA
Source organism: Holdemanella sp. DFI.5.55 (assembly GCF_020593575.1). Lineage (NCBI taxonomy): Bacteria > Bacillati > Bacillota > Erysipelotrichia > Erysipelotrichales > Erysipelotrichaceae > Holdemanella > Holdemanella sp. DFI.5.55. The sequence goes on along the minus strand of NZ_JAJDMK010000048.1, from coordinate 3,357 downwards.
AAGGTGTATTTACTGAAATTGGAAAAGATTTAAGTCCCAAAGATGAAGAAGTACAAGACCTAAATGGATTATATGTCTTCCCTGGCCTTATTGATGCCCACAGCCATTTAGGCATGGTATGTTCTTCCATTGGCTTTGAAGGTGAGGATGGAAATGAAGTCACAGATCCAGTCACACCCAACATTCGCGGTATTGATGGCTGTAATCCAATGGATGAAACAATTAAAGAAGCATTAAAAAGCGGAGTGACTACAGTCGCTGCAGGACCAGGTAGTGCTAATGTGATTGGTGGAACTTTCTTTGCGTATAAAACTGCAGGTAACTGCATTGATGAAATGACAATTCAAAATCCTTTAGCTATGAAGGCCGCATTTGGTGAAAACCCTAAGCGTTGCTACAAAGGAAATAAAATTGATACGCGTATGCAGATTAGTGCATTGCTTAGAGAAACTCTAGCTAAGACTAAAGAATACTTAGCTAAAAAAGAAGCTGGAAAAGATGTAGCTTATGATCAAAAACTAGAAGCCATGATTCCGGTTATTAAAAAGGAAATGCCATTAAAGTGTCATTGTCATAGAGCCGATGATATTTTAACCGTGATTCGTATTGCGAAAGAATATGACATTGAAGTGACATTAGATCATGTAACAGATGGAAGAAGCATTATTCCACAAATTAAAGAAAGTGGTTTTCCATGTATTCTAGGTCCTTGTTTGGGGCATAAATCAAAATATGAAGTTAAAAATATGTCTTTTGAAACAGCCAATGAATTCTATAAAGCCGGTATTCTATTTTCTATTATCACAGACTCTCCTGTAGTACCCGAACAATACTTATCATTAAGTGCAGCTTTAGCCGCAAAAGCAGGTCTTCCAGAATATGAAGCTATTAAGGCCATCACAATCAATCCAGCTAAGATTTTAAAACTGGATGATCGTATTGGTTCTATTAAAACTGGTAAGGATGCAGACTTTGTGATTTGTACAAAGAATATTTTAGATACACAAAATGAAATTAAAAATGTATATATTAATGGAAAGAAGGAAGCATAATGTTATTTAAGAACGCAACAATTTATACAATGGAACAAGATCCATTTGTAGGTGATTTTAAAATTGATAAAGGTGTATTTACACAAATTGGAACAAATTTAACAGCAAGTGAAGGTGAAGATGTACAAGATCTAAATGGTCTATATGTATTTCCTGGTTTAGTTGAAAGCCATTGCCATCTTGGTATGGAAGAAACAGCTATTCGTTTTGAAGGCGATGATGTCAATGAGATCACAGATCCAATCACACCAAATATGCGTGGTATTGATGGATGTAATCCAATGGATGAAACAATCGAATCCGCATTAAAAGGTGGAGTTACAACGGTAGCTGCAGGACCTGGTAGTGCCAATGTGATTGGTGGAACTTTCTTTGCGTATAAGACGAAAGGAAATTGTATTGATGAAATGAGCATTCAAAATCCTTTGGCTATGAAGGCAGCCTTTGGTGAAAACCCTAAGCGTTGTTATCAAGGAAAGAAAATTGATACGCGTATGCAGATTAGTGCTCTTTTAAGAGAAACATTAGAAAAGACAAAGGAATACATGAAGAAAAAAGAATTAGGTAAAGATGTAGCTTATGACCAAAAGTTAGAGGCTATGATTCCTGTTGTCAAAAGAGAAATTCCATTAAAGTGCCATTGTCATAGAGCCGATGATATTTTAACAGTGATTCGCATTGCGAAAGAATATGATATTAAAGTGACATTAGATCATGTTACAGATGCTCGTTGTATCATTCCTCAAATCAAAGAAAGTGGATTCCCTTGTATTTGTGGACCTGCTTTGACTCACAAATCAAAATTTGAGCTTGCGAATATGTCATTTGAAACACCAAACGAACTATATAAAGCTGGTATTTTATTCTCAATCATTACAGACTCTCCTGTAGTGCCTCAACAATATCTTTCTTTAAGTGCTGCTCTAGCTGCTAAAGCAGGTCTTCCTGAATATGAAGCTATTAAAGCCATCACAATCAATCCAGCTAAAATCTTAGGCTTAGACAATCGTGTAGGTTCTATCAAGGAAGGTAAAGACGCTGACTTTGTGATTTGTACAAAGAACATCCTAGATACGACAAATGAAATCAAAGATGTTTATGTCGACGGAAAGAAGGCCGCTTAATGCTTTTTAAAAATGCCACTATTTATACCATGGAAGAAGATCCTTTTATTGGGGATTTTCGAGTCAATAAAGGTGTATTTACAGAGATTGGAAAGAATTTAGAACCCAAAGATGAAGATGTTCAAGATCTTACAGGATTCAATGTATATCCAGGCATGGTAGAAGCCCATTGTCATTTGGGCATGGAAGAAACAGCTATTGGCTTTGAAGGCAATGATTTAAATGAAATCACAGATCCAATCACTCCAAACATGCGTGGTATTGATGGTTGTAATCCAATGGATGAAACCGTACAAACTGCATTAGAAGCAGGAGTCACAACGGTAGCTGCAGGACCTGGTAGTGCCAATGTGATTGGTGGAACATTCTTTGCGTATAAGACAAAAGGAAATTGTATTGATGAAATGACAATTCAAAATCCAATTGCGATGAAGGCGGCTTTTGGTGAAAACCCAAAGAATTGCTACAAAGGAAAGAAAATTGATACGCGTATGCAAATCAGTGCATTACTTAGAGAAACTCTAGCTAAGACAAAAGAATACTTAGCTAAAAAAGAATCTGGTAAAGATGTAGATTATGATCAAAAACTAGAAGCCATGATTCCAGTCATCAAAAAAGAGATTCCATTAAAGTGTCATGCCCATAGAGCCGATGATATGTTAACGGCAATTCGTATCGCAAAAGAATACGATATTGAAATCACCTTAGATCATGCGACGGATTCACAAGCGATTCTAGACCAAATCAAAGAGAGTGGTTTTCCATGTATTTGTGGACCAAGCCTTTGTCATAAAGATAAGTTTGAATGTGCCAACGATTCGTTTGAAACCCCAAATAAGATGTATGAAAAAGGAATCTTATTTGCGATCACAACCGATTCCCCATTCAATCCCCAACAATATCTGCCATTAAATGCCGCACTTGCACATAAGGCAGGACTACCAGAACTAGAAGCCATCAAGGCCATCACAATCAATCCCGCTAAAATCTTACATTTAGAGAATCAAGTTGGTTCTATCAAAGAAGGCAAAGATGCTGACTTTATAATTTGTACAAAAAGTTTGATTGATTTGAATAATACAATTAAAAATGTATATATTAATGGAATAAAAGCTGTCTAAGACAGCTTCAGATTGTTGACAAAAGCCTATACCTTTTCGTAAGGGCATAGGCTTTTTATT